>NZ_QXXA01000011.1 GCF_009911265.1 Senegalia massiliensis
TTTTTATTTAAATCTAAAGCAAATTTTGTAACATTTATACTATGCTCTAAATTCCCACTTTCTTTAGCTCCATGAAACTTTGTAGAAGATGGAGCTGTAAAATAATCAGTTAATCTCAAATATTCCAATAGATCTGTAGTATCTTCATTTTCAATCTTGTTAAATAGTTTTAAAAATTCTTCATGAAGTTTATTTTCCATCTATATTGCCTCCTTCATCTTTTTAACTGGAATAACATACTCAACAAAATTTTCTATTCTTTGTCTAAAAAGAATACTTTTAAAATTTTCATCTATAGATCCATATATTTTTTTAAGTTCATTTATGGTATCTAGAGTATTCTCTAAAGCTTCTCTTGCATATTTCACTTTAATATCATAAAAATCTGCTAAAACTTTTGCTACTGTACCAAAAAATATTTCTTCAAAATCGTTATCAACATACATTGTTTCTGTTTTATTCCCTCTAGTTATTGCTCTTTTAAATGTAGCTTTTGTTATCTTTTCATATTGAATATCTCCATCATAAGCACTTGTATAAACTTTCCTTTTATAGAAATATGACTTTCCTTTATAAATGTATTCAAAGTATTCACTACGTCGCAATTTCATTCCACTACCTCTAAACCCTTTCTTAGAGTATGATCCGTATGGTAATTTCATTTGTACATTCCTCCTTATTTTGGTATAATTAACGTATAATATATTTTTAAATGCTGACTTCTTCTAGATGGCCGTCTAGGGAAGTCTTTTTATTTTGTGTAAAGATTAAACTTAATGCTGCTCCTGCTACTTCCTCAATTTCCTTTGTAACTTCCTTCCACCTTCCTTTCTCATGACTTTGAATTATATTGTCACAAGCAATATTTATCATGTCATTATTAATACTTTCTAGGTCATTAACCTCTTTTTGAAACATTAATACTGATTCTGCAATGCTCTTAAATGCTATCTTTGGTAAACAACTTTTTCCCAACTCTGATGTACTTCTTAAATGCTCATATCCTAACCAATTAGCTTTATACACACTTACCATATTCTTTACTATGTCACTATGTGGTACTGGCTTTAATGCTTCATATCCTGCAAGAGTTCTAATGCTAACCCCTATTTTCTCAGCTGCATCTTTTTGAGTTAAACCTGCAATATCCCTAGCCAATTTATAGATACTTCTGCAATTAATGTTCATTCCAATAACCTTCCTTTCGTTATAAAATATAAGTAACAACTACTTAATAGTTAAATCGATAATCTCTTTCTTAAATCTAGGCATGTCCCTAACTTTTCCTATATAACTAGCAATAACTCTTTTCTTACTAGGTGTCATCAAGACACCTCCCTTCTATTATTTTCTTGTGCATTTAAATACTTTTCTACTGACGAAGGATCGTTTGTATCTATAGCCATAATTTTATTTTCTTCTTTAGTCATCCAATCATCTAAAGATTTTTTTCTGAATAATTTCCTTCCACCTAAATCTATACAAGGTATTCTTTTTCTTTTTACTAGCTCTAAAATTAACCAGTAACTTATTCCTATATAGTCAGCTGCTTGCTTTGCTGTTAATGTAGCTCTTTTATACTTTGAAGTCTTTTTATCTTTTTTATTGTCTTTAATATCTTTCTCTTCATTTTTATTCTTCTTCTCAATATCTTGCTCTTTTATGTCTTTGTCCATTTCTCTCACCTCCTCACAGTTCCTCATTTGCCAATATTTACAGCTTTCTTGAAAATCTCCATCATGAGATAATTAACTTAGTCATTAGTTTATGCAGTATGATTTGTTTCATTTTTCGATACTTCTTCTTCAAAAAAAAGTTCTTCTATTGGAATATTAAATTTTTCTGAAACTATCTTAGCTTCTATTAATGAAAATTTAACCATACCAGATTCTTTCTTATAATATGCTGCTTCAGTTTTAAGGCCTAAAATTTTTTTCATTTCTGAAGCTGATACTTTCCTATCATTTCTTATACTTCTTAGTTTTGAGTACAAGCTTACACCTCCTAAGTTTCCTTTTACGATACTTGGTATATTTTAATTATAGTATCTTTTTTCGATACTGTCAATAGTTTTTTGAAATAAAAAATCTTTTTTGGATTATTGCTTTAGTTTCCAATTAAGATATATTAGAATATTAGATAAGTTATAATATTGGAGTGAATAAAAATGGGATTTCCTGAAAGACTTAAAAGTTTAAGGCTAGAAAAAAAATTAACTCAAGAAGAGCTAGGTAATAAGCTAAATGTAACAAAAGCAAATATATCAAAATATGAAACTGGAAGAATAGAGCCTAACATTGAAACATTAGATTACCTTTCTAATTTTTTCGACGTATCTATTGATTATTTATTAGGAAAAACCGATAAAAGAGATTCAGATAAACAAGATTTATTACCAGAAGAATTCACTTCTCCAGAGGAAGCAGTAAAATTTTTACTTGAGCAAAATGTAATTATGGGATTCGGTGGATTTGATGTAAATAAAATGTCAGATGAAAAAGTTGTACAGTTTGCTAATGAAGTACTTACTCATATAAGGTTATTAAGCTATAAATATAAAAGTAAGGGGGATTAACTATGGGTCTAAGATGGATCAACGAATACATATATGGTCTTATTGAGCACTGTAAATCTAGCGATATATATGAGATCTACAATGCTTTAAATATCAATATAAAAAAGATACCTAAGCATAGTTTAATGATTGAAGATAATGAAGCTCTTTATATGAGAGATTATTTTAATCAAGAAACAGTTTTTATTAAAGATAATTTAGATTTCCAGTATGAAAAGTTTGTCCTAGCCCATGAGTTAGGACATGCCATCTTGCATACTGAAATATATCAAGCTGCATACAATAAAAATTTAATCAATAAAGGTAAGCTAGAAAAACAAGCTGATTATTTTGCTCTTAAACTGCTTAATATTGAAATAGATAGTATAGATTATGAAGGTTACACAATAGAGCAAATATCAAAATCATTACATGTAAGTGAAAAAAGTTTAGAAATGTACTCATATTGAGTATTATATTTTTTAGTATTAAACCGAACATATATTCTTATGAAGGAGTGATAAAATGGCTGGATCAATTGAAAAACGTGGTAAAAATTCTTATAGATTGGTAGTATCAGCTGGATATGGATTAGAGGGAAAAAGAAAAAAGTTTACTAAAACAGTAAAATGTAAAAATATTACTCAGGCCAGAAAAGAATTAGTCAAGTTTGTGGCCAGTGTAGAAAATGATACTTTCATTGAGCCTGCAAAAGTTACACTTAGTGCCTTTGCATACAAATGGTTAGAAGTTTATGCTATGCCTAATTTAGCAGATAAAACTATAAACACATACCAAGGATACCTTGATACTAAAATACTGCCTTATATAGGACATATGAAGCTATCACAAATTAAACCAATGCATCTATTAGATTATTATAAGTTTTTAAAAGAAAAATATAAAAAGAAAAATGGTGAGCCTTTATCTAATAATAGTATAATAAAATACCATAAATTATTAAATGTAATTTTTAAAACTGCAGTTAAGTGGGAAATACTTTCTAAAAACCCAGCAGAAAATATTTCACCAGCTAAATACGTAAAACCAAAGCATGAATTTTATGATGAAGAAGAAGTAAAATTATTAATTAGCTGCTTAAAAAATGAACCTATGAAATATAAAGTCGCAATAATGATTACAGTAACTGCTGGATTAAGATTAGGTGAATTAATGGGCCTTAAATGGGAGCATATTGACTTTGAAAATAATACTATAACTATAGAACAAGCTAATCAATATTTATCAAAAAAAGGTACTTTTACTAAAGACCCAAAAAACTTTTCATCAAACAGAACTATATCTGTTCCTGGATCTATAACTAAACTAATTAAAAAGTATCAAATAGAACAATTAGAAAATAAATTGAAGTGTGGAGATTTATGGGAAGAAACTGGATTTCTATTTACTCAATGGAATGGTAAAGCTATGCATCCTTATACACCTTCAAAATGGTTTGATAAATTTATTAAAAGAAATGGACTAAAAAAAATAACATTTCACCAATTAAGACATACCTCTGCTACTATGCTTATTAATTCAGGTATAAATGTAAGAGCTTTATCATCAAGACTTGGCCATAGTAATACAAGCACAACAATGAATATATATGCTCATGAGTTAAAATCTGTAGATAAAGCTGCAGCTGATAAACTAGAAGAAATGTTCTTTGAAACTGGGGAAAAAGACATAAAATAACGCCAAGTCCCCAAAATGTCCCCAAATTGAATTATGTAAACTAAAATAGAGAATATGGCAATTAAGTCATATCCTCTATTTTTACAGTGTTTTTAATGGTGCGCCCTGCAGGATTCGAACCCGCGACAAACTGATTCGAAGTCAGCCACTCTATCCAACTGAGCTAAGGACGCATATATAAGTAAAAGGACTTAAGAAAGTCCTTTTTTAATGGTGCACCTGGGAGGATTCGAACCCCCGGCACATGGATTAGAAGTCCATTGCTCTATCCTACTGAGCTACAGGTGCATATTTTATTATATTAAGCTAAAAAATTATGGTGCACCTGGGAGGATTCGAACCCCCGGCACACGGATTAGAAGTCCGTTGCTCTATCCTACTGAGCTACAGGTGCAATATTGTTCTTTAACAATAAAAAGTATAACATAGAAAATTATCTAAGTCAATATGAAAAATTTTCATATTAGTTAAATTTCGACTATATTCGACTTTATATTATTGTCAATAGTCAATATACCATAACTATTAGTACTGCCTCCTCTTGGTTCCGAGATACTTCCAGGGTTAAATAGTAAAATATTATCTTCAATAACATTAACAGGCCTATGAATATGCCCAAATAAAACTGCATCCACTTGTAATTCTTTTGCTCTATAATATAAATTATTTAAATTATCTTTTATATTATATTTATGTCCATGAGTTAATAATATTTTTTTATCATTTATATTTAAAATCTCTTCCTCATTTATTTCATATAATTCAAAGTCACAATTCCCTCTTACTACTATCATATCTATATTAGTTTGTTCTTTAATATATTCAGCATCTAATGCAAAATCACCTAAATGTACAAAAATATCTAAATCATTCATAGACTTTAATGTATCTATAATTGTTTCAATTTTATCATCTGAACCATGACTATCGGATATAACTGCTATTTTAACTTTATTCATTATCTAGCACTTCTTCTAATTTTAATCTTAATTTTTTTAATGCATTTGCTCTATGACTTATATCATTTTTAATTTTTTGTGGCATTTCAGCAAATGTTTCCTTATATCCATCAGGTATAAATAGTGGATCATATCCAAAATCATTATTTCCTGTTCTTTCTAAAGCAATCTTCCCTTTACATACACCTGTAAGAGTTTTAACAGTTTTATCTTCTAACACTATAGCTATCACTGTTCTAAATTCAGCAGTTCTATCTTCTAAATTTAACCCTTCTAGTTTCTTTAAAAGCTTTTTATTATTGTTCAGGTCATTAGCATCTTCTCCTGCATATCTAGCAGAATATACTCCAGGTTCTCCATTTAATTTATCTACAAATAATCCAGTATCATCAGCAAGTACTATACCATCAACTAATTCAGAGATTTCTTTAGCTTTTTTTATAGCATTTCCTTCTAATGTATCCTTATCTTCTATTACTTCTATATCTTTTAAACCTACTTCATTTTTTGAAATTATATCTAAATTTAGTCCATCTAAAATTTTTTTTATTTCTTTTATTTTATTTATATTTCCACTTGCAACTATTATTTTTCTTCTGTTCATTTTATTCTCCTTTTGTAATTCCATTTAATATATCTTTTTGCATTTCTATAAGTTCTTTATTACCCTTTTCAGCTAAATCTAATAATTCATTTAAGTCTACTCTGTTAAAGGGTGCTTGTTCTCCTGTACCCTGTATTTCAACAATTTCTCCTTTGTCTGTCATTACTATATTCATATCCACATGTGCATTTGAATCCTCTATATAACATAAATCTAATAATTTTTCATTTTCAACTATCCCTACACTAATAGCTGATATAAATGATTTTAATGGAATATCATCAATTTGTCCCTCTTCTTTAAGGAAATTTAATGCATCAGCAACAGCAACAAATGCACCTGTAATGGATGCTGTTCTAGTTCCACCATCAGCTTGAATTACATCACAATCAACCCAAATTGTTCTTTCACCTAATTTATCTAAATCTACAACCGACCTTAGTGATCTACCAATAAGTCTTTTAATTTCTTGAGTTCTACCTTCCAACTTACCTTTAGTTGCTTCTCTTCTTTTTCTAGTTATAGTTGATGCTGGCAACATAGAATATTCAGCTGTAATCCAACCCTGACCTGTATTTCTTAAAAATGGCGGTACTTTTTCTTCTATCATAGCTGTACAAATCACCTTTGTATTACCCATTTCTATAAGAACTGAACCATTAGGATGCAAAAGATAATCCCTAGTCATTTTTACTTTTCTGAGTTCATTATTTTTTCTTCCATCGTTTCTATTCATATTTTCACTTCCTTTTATTTATCTAGTATAATTATGATACCAAATATTTGTTTTTATAACAACAAAAGAGCATCTATAGATGCCCTTTATTAATACTCATTTGCAAATGTTGGTATAGATTCAGGTGTAGATAAGTTCATTTTAGCTTCTTCTAATGTCTTACCATCTATAAGCATTTCTACTTTTTCAATTTCATCAAACTGAGATAATGTTAAAGCTATATTTTTATTCATTGAATCAAATGCTTGTTGATTCATTATATTTTCTTTTGTATCACCAGATAAATCAACAACGGCTACTCCATCTTTAACTTCAACACCTTTTAGCTCTACTCCCATTGGAATATCAGTATAAAGACCACTAGACTCAGGCGGACCTTCAAACAGTTCTTCTAAAGCTGTATACATATCTGGAGAAGGTGCTGTTACTGTTTTAGTTACAGGTACATAATATTCATATTCTCCATTTGTAGTTCCTTTATAATATACTACTACTTTAGAATCTCCATTATTGTCTACTAAGTTTATATCTCTTCTTTCAATAGGGTCAAAAACATCTGTTCCATAAGTTAATGTTTCTTTTATTCCACCATCAATCATAAACTGAACTTTGTTAATTGTAGGAAATTCTGTTAACGTGTATACAACTGCATTAACTAAACTTACTTCCTCAACCTTGTCATTAGTATTTAATATCTCTTTTGAAAAATTAACCTTAGCAAGACCAGTTTCTTCATCAACTGACATACCTATTACTTCGCTACCAGTAGGTAATACTGGATTTAATCCTGATTTAACCATATCAGTTTGATTTTTATCATTGTTTACCATATAAGATAATGTCTTTTTAGCAATTCCAGTATCCCAAGATATTTTTCTTTTTATAGGCACTAATAAATTTTTGTCACTTTTATAGTAAATAACAGTATCCCTTGCATCCTCTTGTTCAACCGTTATTTCAACTGAATCTGTTGGTTTTTCTGCTGTATCTTTTTGATCTTCTTCAGATGTAATCATCTCTTTCATAGCTTGCATCTTTCCACATCCTGTAATTGATACTAAAATAATCAAAAGTAAAAATATACTTATAAGTTTTTTAGAAACCATATATTTACCCCCTTAGTTATCTATATATAATTATATTAGACAACAAGTAATACTATGAGTAAATATAAAAATAATTTTATCATTATTCTATAACTTTATAAAGTTCATCACTTTCTGGAGGATCTATTCTTTCATTATCTAAAAATACACCATCATCTATAACCTCACCTATAATACTTGATTCTATTTGGGCTTCTTTAAATTTTTTCAATATATTTTCTGCTTTTTCATTATCAGTTATTATTATAAGACTACCACTTGCTATCAATCTATATGGATCAATATCTAATTCATTGCATATAATTTCAGTAGACTTTTCTAATTTTATTTGATCTTTATAAATCCTTATTCCTTTATCTATAGCTTGAGAAGCTTCATATATAGCTCCAAATAATCCACCTTCTGTTATATCATGCATATATTCAACACCAATATTTCCTGCTATCATACCTTCTTTTACTACACTAATATTTTTCATTAAATTCTTTGCTTCTTGTATTAAATTATCATCTATATTATTTCTTAATTTATCTTCTATATCTTCAGCTATTATTGATGTACCTTCTATTGCAATCTTTTTTGTAAGTATAACTTTGTACCCTCTTTCAACTTTCTTTGAATCTAATGTTTTTTCTTTAAGCTGCTTACCTATAGCTGTAGAGTTTATCACTATTTTATTAACTGCATTTGTTATTTCTGTATGTCCACCTATTATGTCTATGTTCAATTCTTTAGCAGTGTTTGATGCATCAATCATTATATTTTCAATCTCTTGTTTAGTAGTATTTGGTGGTGCTAATATTGTAAGAAGTATACCTACTGGCTCTGCCCCATTAGAAGCTACATCATTAGCTGATATATGTATAGCTAGTTTCCCTATATTTTTCGATGCCCCAGTTATTGGATCAGTAGATACAACACATGCATATTTATCAAAATCAATTACTGCTGAATCTTCACCTACTGCACCTCTAGTAATTATGTCAGTTCTTTTATTTTCTAATAATTTGAAAACTAAATTTTCTAGCAATTCATTAGGTAGTTTCCCTATTTTCATTCATTTTCTCCCCTTTGTTTGAATATACATATTTAATATTATTATATGGTATATATTTATGATCAGTTATAAGTGCTATAGGAGATATGTCTTCTGGCAAAATCTCATGAAATACTAAAACTTCAGCATCATAATTAGATAGATTATCTCTTCTAAGTTTTAAATTTTCTTTGAAACTTAATGAAGTATTCCAATAATCTTTAATACTATTTATTCCTATAGTTTCTATATATTCCTTCATAAATTTAAATTCACAATCATCTTTAAGTATAAAAGGTTCATATATTTGATTAACTAAATTTTCATTAGCTATAAAACACCTATCTTGATTTATTTTCACTCCCAGAATTATACTATGAGAATGAAAATGATGATTTTTTTTATAGTTTAAACTCGCAAATATTGCCTTTTGTCGTATTACCCAACTTGGATAATACGATGGTTTATAATTGTCAATAAACTTATGAAACTCTAAATATTTTTGTCTGTAACTATTCTTATCATTAAATTTAATCCCATTTTTTAAAATTAATGATAAATCATTTATATTAACAACATGATATACCATATTAGTTTTTGTAAAATCATTAAATATCATTTAAATCACCCTTTAAATATTATTCTCAAAGATGATTTATTTAATCCTACATATTATATAATATCATAGCTTTATTTTTTTGTAATTATATTATTATAATTGGGCAAACTAAAATCAAATATATTCTATGGTGGTGGAATAATTTATGATAAATTGCTCAGAAAATTGTATACATCAAAAAGATGGAATATGTAATCTAAACTATATTGTAAATTCCACTGGAATAGTTAAAAACAATTGTCCTTATTTCGATTATAAAAATGAAAAGGATAAAAAAACTCCGATTTAAATCGGAGTTTTTTTATTATTTTGTTATATAGGCTGTTTTATATCCATTTGTAATTGCAAGTGGAAGTCTTACTATTCCATCTACTTTTGGATTTTGTAAGTAGATTTTTACAGAATGATCTGTTGGTGATACAACCATTTCATCTATTAAAATCTTTTCAGCATCCATCATTGCTTGCATACGCTCTTCACCAGTTGTTGTTTGAGCTGTTTTAATTAACTCATCATACTCTGCATTAGACCAACCAGCAGTATTTTGTGGTCCATCTGTTATCCACATATCCATGAAAGTCATAGGATCATTGTAATCTCCAACCCATCCTGAATATGAGAATGCAAAATCTTTTTTGTTTTCTCTATCAATCTTAACTTTAAATGTAGCAGTATCTATCCCCACTTCTACACCTAAATTTTCTTTCCAATATTGTTGCCAAATTTGTGCTCTTTGAAGTGAGTTTTCACTATCAAAAGTAAGGAATTTGATTCCATTCATATCTTCTACTGTCTTGCCAATTTCCTCTAATCCTTCTTCTAATAACTTCTTAGCTTCTTCAGCAGATGAACCATTACCTACATCTTTTAATAACTCTCCATTAGCTTCTCTAAAAGTCTTATCTCCAGGTCCTGGTATTCCAGGTGGTACAAATGCCCATGCTGGAGGAACAATACCTTCAGTTCTAGCTTGTTGTATTTTTTCTCTATCTATTGCCATACCGAACGCTTTTCTTATCTTAGCATTTTTAAAGAATTCATTTTCAGTATTAAATGTATAGTAGAAAGTAGATGCTTCTGGTGATTTAATTAAATCATCTTTATATTTTTCTAAATATTGTGATGGTACATTTATAACATCTAATTCTCCTGTTTCATAAAGGTTTATGATTGTATTAGGGTCACTAGTCATAATACCTTCTACTTTGTCAAGAGTTACATTTTCTGCATCCCAGTAATTATCATTTTTTTCCATAACTAATTTGTTTTCATGTTCCCATTCTGTTACTTTAAATGCTCCATTAGATACCATGTATTCTACATCTGATGCATATTTTTCTCCCCACTCTTCTACTTTATCTTGTCTTGCAGGTAAGAAAATACTATTTTGTAATTTACTTAAAAATGCTGGATTTGGTGATTTTAATGTTACCTTAAGAGTTTTTTCATCTTCTGCTTTAATTCCTACTTCAGCTGAATCTTTTATATCACCTGAGTTATAAGCTTCTGCATTTACAATATCATATAGCATATATGCATATGTTGATGCAGTTTTAGGATCTAAACCTCTTAACCATGAATATTCAAAATCTTGAGCTGTTACAGGTTCTCCATCTGACCACTTAGCATCTCTCAACTTGAATATATATTCTGTTCCGTCTTCATTTACTTCCCAAGATTCTGCCATTGCTGAACCTTCTTCTGGTAACCCTTCTTCATTAAGTCTTATTAGTCCATCTAATGTATCAATAAGTATTCTACTTGAAGTAGCATCTTGTGATATTTGTGGATCAAGACTTGGTGGTTCTGAATTCCAATTCATTCTAAGTACCTGCTCTTCAGCCAATTCCTTGCTTGATGATTCATCCTTTGAGCCTTCATCTGTAGAGCTATCATCTCCCCCACAAGCAGTAAGAGCTAATGAACCTACAAGAACAAATACTAATAATAGTGATAGTAATTTGGTTCTTTTCATTAATTATGTCCTCCATTCTGTTATTAAAGTTAATCACCTTAGTTTGTTTTAAATTTTCTGGATATTTAATGCATCCCTTTAATTGTAAACTGAAAATGACTTATATAAAATTATAGAATAGTGAAAAAATAAAGTCAAAATTATTAAGTTTTTATAAAGAATGCTTTATTTTTTACTTTTCATTATTATTTTATAACCTTGTTAATTACAGGAGTACATATAATTAATGATATATTTTAAATTATTTCACATTTATAAATATTTTGTAATATTTAAAGGATGAATCAAAAGATTCATCCTTTAAATATATCTTATTTTACAAAATAAGCTTTATATAATCCATCTGTAACTTGAAGTGGTAATCTTACAACGCCTTTTAGTTTAGGGTTTTCAAGTAATACAGCCACTGAGTGATCTTGAGGAGCTACTGGTAGTTCTTCCATTAAGATCTTTTCAGCTTCTAACATTGCATTCATTCTTTCTTCACTATCATTAGTAGTTTGAGCTGTTTTAATTAACTCATCATACTCTGCATTAGACCAAGCAGCAGTATTTTGTGGTCCATCTGTAACCCACATATCCATGAAAGTCATAGGATCATTGTAATCTCCAATCCATCCTGAATATGAGAATGCAAAGTCTTTTTTGTTTTCTCTATCAATCTTAACTTTAAATGTAGCAGTGTCTATTCCTACTTCTATACCTAAATTTTCTTTCCAATATTGTTGCCAAATTTGCGCTCTTTGAAGTGAGTTTTCACTATCAAAAGTAAGGAATTTGATTCCTTTCATATCTTCTACTGTCTTTCCAATTTCGTCTAATCCTTCTTCTAATAACTTCTTAGCTTCTTCAGCTGTAGCACCATTACCTAAGTCTTTTAATAATTCTCCATTAGCTTCTCTAAATGTTGTTCCTTCAGGTCCTGGCATTCCAGGTGGTACAAATGCCCATGCTGGTGGAACTACACCTTGAGTTCTAGCTTCTTGTATTTTCTTTCTATCTACTGCCATACCAAATGCTTTTCTTATCTTAACATTTTTAAAGAATTCATTTTCAGTATTAAATGTATAGTAGAAAGTAGATGCTTCTGGATAAGTATTTAATTTATCTTTATATTGCTCTATATATTGTGATGGTACATTTATCCAATCTAATTCTCCTGTTTCATAAAGGTTCATTATAGTATTAGGATCGTTTACCATGATACCTTCTACTCTTTCAAGTTTAACATTTTCAGCATTCCAATAATCTGCATTCTTTTCCATAACTAATTTATTTTCATGTTCCCATTCTACTACTTTAAATGGTCCGTTAGACACTAAATACTCAACCTCTGAAGCATACTTTTCTCCCCACTCTTTAACTTTATCTTCTCTTGCAGGTAAGAAAGTACTATTTTGTAATTTACTTAAGAAAGTTGGATCTGGTCTTTCAAGTGTTACTTTAAGAGTTTTTTCATCTTCTGCTGTTATTCCTACTTCATCAGCATTATCTATATCTCCTGAATTATAAGCTTCTGCATTTTTTATAGCATAAAGCATGAAAGCATAAGTTGAAGCTGTTTCTGGATCTAATGCTCTTTTCCAAGAATATTCAAAATCTGCTGCTGTTACAGGTTCTCCATCTGACCACTTAGCATCTCTTAAATTGAATATATATTCTGTTCCGTCTTCATTTACTTCCCAAGTTTCAGCCATTGCTGAACCTTCTTCTGGTACACCATCTTCATCTAATCTTACCATACCTTCTAATGTATCATTAAGTATTCTACTTGAAGTAGCATCTTGTGATATTTGTGGATCTAAACTTGGAGGCTCTGACTGCCAATTTATTCTAAGCACTTGATCTTCAGCCATTTCCTCTTCGCCTGCATCTTCACCTTCATCATTATTTTCACCTTCTGTTGCCGGATCATCTGTGCTTTCTTTTGTATCATCATCGCCAGCACAACCAGCAAGAGCTACTGAAAATACCATTGCAAAGATTAATAGCATTACTAACAACTTATTTTTTTTCATTAAATTTGTTCCCCTTTCATATTTTATAATCAATAATTACTGCCAGAAAATTCCTTATGTCACCCCCTCTGATGTTAATTAACTTATATTTTATATTCCATAAGAATATTTAAAATCCTTCTCAATTTTAGAAATATTTTAAATATTCTAATAAAAAAATATAAATTATCTATTAACAATATTTCTGAAAGCTCTTAAAAGTATTACTTTTGTTTAATAGATTAATTAAATTATACGGAATTTTTAAATTAATGTCAAGAATATATTTCGCTTTTTTTATTTGTGTGTATCTTGCTTATATTCTAAATATTATATATATTACAATAGTATTACTTTGTTAACTATATAATTATATTTTGTCAATTGTCTAATAAAAGCTATTTAGAGATATAATCCATATACTATTCTTTCTTGTATCTCTAAATTATTTATATGCACAAGCATTATATTTAATTACTTTTTCTGTTTTTGTAATAGAATCTTAATATTCAAATATTAAAAAAAAGCAAAGAAAAAGTATCAAGTTATTAACTCGATACTTTTCAAAAAACTTATTCTACTAAATGACATGCTACATAATGACCTGGTTTTACTTCTCTTAGTTCTGGTGCTTTTTGTCTACATATGTCTTTAGCATATTTACATCTATTTTGGAATTTACAGCCTTCAGGAGGATTAATTGGACTCGGAACATCTCCTTCAAGTATAATTCTCTTTCTCCCTTTAGATGCTTCAGGATCTGCAATAGGTATTGCAGAAAGTAATGCTTGAGTATATGGGTGTAATGGCTCATTATAAAGGTCATTACTTGATGTAAGTTCCATTATCGCACCTAAATACATTACTGCTATTCTATCTGATATATGCTTAACCATTGAAAGATCATGAGCTATAAATAAATATGTTAATCCCATCTCTTTTTGTAAATCTTCAAGTAAATTTACAACTTGGGCTTGAATAGACACATCAAGTGCAGAAATAGGCTCGTCACATACTATAAATTTAGGTTCAACAGAAAGAGCACGTGCTATACCTATACGTTGTCTTTGTCCACCACTAAATTCATGTGGGAAACGAGAAGCATGTTCTCTGTTAAGACCTACAGTTTCAAGCAGTTCATATATTCTCTTCATTCTTTCTTTGCCTTTTCTCAAATTGTGTATATCCATTCCTTCACCAATAATATCTCCAACTGTCATACGAGGATTAAGTGAAGCATATGGATCTTGGAATATCATTTGAGTTTCTTTTGCAAAATTTTTCATTTCTTTTTTATTTAATTTATGAACATTCATTCCATCAAAAATTACTTCTCCATCAGTAGCATCATATAGACGTATAAGAGTTCTTCCAGTAGTAGATTTACCACAACCAGATTCACCTACAAGACCTAATGTTTCTCCTTCTTTTATAGCGAATGATATACCATCTACCGCTTTAAGAATTTGATTTCTACCAACTTTAAAATGCTTTTTTAAATTTTTAACTTCAATTAAATTCTTTTTGTTATCTAAATTTTTTTCTGCCATTATTCTCTCCCCTTCTTGATAGGATTTTCTACATCTGGAGCCATCTCATGTTGTAACCAACATTTCACATAATGATCTTCAGAAAGGTAAGTTTTTTCTGGCATTTGCTCCTTACAAATAGGCATTGCATATTTACATCTTGCTGCAAATGGACAACCTTTCGGTGGAGAGAATAAATCTGGAGGTGTTCCTTCAATAGGAACTAATCTTTCTTTTTCATCTGTATTAACTTTTGGTATTGATCTCATAAGTCCCCAAGTATATGGATGTTGCCCATTATAGAATATTTCATCTAATGTACCTGATTCAATAACAAGTCCGGCATACATAACAACTACTCTTTGTGCAATATCAGCTACCACACCAAGGTCATGAGTTATTAATATTATTGCTGTATCAAAATCTCTCTGTAAATCTTTCATTAAATCAAGTATTTGAGCTTGTATTGTAACATCTAGAGCTGTAGTAGGTTCATCAGCAATCAAAAGCTTAGGATCGCAAGATAATGCTATAGCTATCATTGCACGTTGTCTCATACCACCACTAAATTCATGTGGATATTGCTCTACACGCTTTTCTGGATTAGGAATACCAACAACATCTAACATTTCAATGGCTTTTTTCTTTGCTTCAGCTTTTGAAAGTCTTTGATGTTTTATAAGTCCTTCCATAATTTGTTTACCTACTTTCATAGTAGGATTTAAAGACGTCATAGGATCTTGGAAAATCATACTTATCTCACTACCACGAATAGATTCCATTTGTTTGTCAGTAAGTTTAGTAAGATCTTTTCCATTAAACATAACCTGACCATCTTTTATTCTACCTGGAGGCATTGGAATAAGTTGCATTGTTGATTGTGCAGTAACAGATTTACCACAGCCAGATTCACCAACTATAGCCACAGCCTCTCCTTTATTTACATAAAATGATACTCCTCTAACTGCTTGCACTTCTCCTGCATATGTGTCAAAGGATACTCTTAAATCTTTAACATCTATTAAAGTCTTACTTTTATCTCTAGCCATCTATATTCCTCCTATTGTCTTAGTCTTGGGTCTAATGCATCTCTAAGTCCATCACCGAATATTTGGAATGCGAGCATTATTAAACTTATTACTACTGATGGAAATACTAATTGATATGGCTCTAATAAAAGCATACGTGTTCCATCTTTTGATAAAGCACCAAGACTTGCATCTGGTACTGGAATTCCAAGGCCTATATAACTTAAGAATGCTTCAGAGAATATTGCTGAAGGTATTGCAAAAGTTATACTAACAATTATAACACCTATAGTATTTGGAATAAGATGCTTTGAGATTATTCTTCCTGCATCTGCTCCAAGAGTTTTAGCTGCCATTACAAATTCCATTTCTTTTATTTGAAGTATTTGTCCACGAACAAGTCTTGCCATTCCACCCCATCCAGCAATAGATAATGCAACTATAATACTTAAAAGTCCTGGAGGTAATACTGTTGTAAGAAGTATAACCCAAATAAGATAAGGTATTGCAAATATAATTTCTACAAAACGCATCATTATATTATCTACATTTCCGCCTGTATATCCTGAAATACCACCATATATAACACCGATTGTAAAGTTAAGTAAAGCTGTAACAACACCTATAAATAATGATATTCTAGTTCCTTCCCAAACTCTTACATATAAATCTCTTCCTAATTCATCTGTACCAAACCAATGTTCACCACTTGGTTTTTCGTTTGTAAGTAATAAATCACCTGTTACTGAATCATATTGACTTAACATTGGTGCAAATATTGCAAATAATGCAATTATAATTAAAATACCCATAGAAACAATAGCTAATTTATTTGATTTTAATCTTCTCCATGCATCTGCCCAGTATGTAAGAGATGGTCTTACAATAGCTTCAGCATCAGAAGCAGTTTTTCCTTCTATAACAAATTTATCTTTACTTAATTCCGCCATAATATACCTCCTATTCTATTCGTCTATTCTTATTCTTGGATCAACAAAACCATATACTATATCTACTACAAACACCATAAAAATAAGTAACATTGCATAGAAAAGCGTAGTACCTAGTATAAGTGTATAATCATATTGGTTAACTGCATCTACGAAGAATTTACCCATTCCTGGTATAGCAAATATTCTTTCTATAACAAATGAACCTGTTACTATTGATGCAATAAGTGGTCCAAGAAGTGTAATTATCGGAAGTATAGCATTTCTAATAACATGCTTTATTACTATAGCTGTCTTAGATAATCCCTTAGCTTTAGCTGTTTTCACATAATCTGAACCCATAATTTCAATCATATTTGTCTTCATCATTCTAGCTTGGTAAGCTATAAGTCTAAGACCTAATGCAAGTACTGGTAAAATCATATAAACCGGTCCATTCCAACCTGCTACTGGGAACCACCCAAGCTCCCGTCCAAAAACGTATTGGAATAGCGATGCAAACACAAAGTTAGGTACCGAAACCCCTACAACCGCGAGTATTATAACGAAGTAATCAAAAAATCCTTTATTATTTAGGGCGGCTATTATACCAAAGGTCAGTCCAAAGAAGAGTCCAATACCTACTGCCCAAAGTCCTAATGTCATTGACTTAGGAAATGCTTCCATAATTATATCATTTACTGTTCTAGTTTTATACACCATCGATAAACCAAAATCACCTTTTACTGCATTTTTAAGAAAATAACCATATTGTACAATTAAAGGTTTGTCCAAACCATATTTTGCTTCTAAGTTTCTACGTATTTCTGGCTCTAATCTCTTACCTCCACTAGCTAATGGATCTCCTGGCAATTGATGCATCAAGAAAAACGTAATTGTAGCTATAAGCCATATACTAATAATCATGAAAAATATACGTTTAATTATATACCTTCCCATTTAACACACCTCCATAAGTTTTATAAAATAAATAATTTCTGAATTGCCGATTTATAACTTGTCTATTCACCCCCTAAAAAAACAAACTATAAGTATAAATATAATAAAACAAAAATTACAAATGATTATAATTTTCAGAAAAATGCCTTTTAAAAAAATAAACTTTTATAATTTAATTTTCAAAAAAGGGTTTTAATCTTGAAAAGAAACTCTATCCCATTAGTGATTAGAAGAATAGTAATGATAAGTTATATATATAATATAATTTTTTAAACATTTATGCAATTACATAATTTTTAATATTTTATTACGTTTTATTAATATAATGAGTAATGCTATAAAACTTATTTATGTATTATAATACATTTTATTGAATATTTCAAAATAATATTCTCAAAACAATATTAATATTTTTTAAAATTAAAGCCTCTAAATACTTAGAGGCCCTAATTTTAGCTATTTAATTTTTTACTTATTAATTTGTTTACAATTCCAGGATTAGCCTTACCACGTGTCTTTTTCATAACTTGACCAACTAAAAATCCAAGTGCTCTATCTTTACCATTTTTATAATCTTCTATTGACTCCGGATTTTCATCCAATGTTTCATCCACAATTTTTTCTATTTCACCTTCGTCATTAATTTGGATAAGCCCTTTTTCTTTTACTATTTTATTTGGATCTTTACCTTCTTCAAACATTTCTCTTAAAACTTTTTTACCAATCTTATTGCTTATCTTGCCACTATCTATAATTTTTATAAGATCCGCAAATTCTTTTGATGAAAATCTCATATCTTCAACTTCCATATCTTCATCTTTTAATCTTCTTAAAATATCACCCATTATAAGATTACTTGCAGTTTTGAAATCTACTGAATGAGATACGGTATCTTCATAAAATAAAGCTAAATTTTTTGAAGCTGTAAGAACTTCTGCATCATATTCTGGTAAATCATATTGTTTAATAAATCTATTCATCTTATCCTCAGGTAATTCTGGTAAACTTTTTCTTATATTCTCTATCCATTCATTACTTATTTCCATATCAACTATATCAGGCTCAGGGAAATATCTATAATCACTTGCATCTTCTTTTGTTCTCATAGATATAGTTTCACCTTTTAAATCGTCATAACGTCTAGTTTCACGGACAGTATCTTCACCTTTTTCCAATAATTCAATATGTCTTTTTTGCTCAAATTCCATTGCTTTTACTGCTGATTTAAATGAATTCAAGTTCTTTATTTCTGTTATAGTACTTTTTTTACCAGTTTCTTCATCAACAATATTGATATTTACATCACATCTCAAAGATCCTTCTTCCATTTTACAATCAGAAACCTCAATATATTGTAATACAGATTTCAACTTTTCTAGAAACTGTTTTGCTTCTTCTGGAGAGTTCATATCCGGTTCTGAAACTATCTCTATTAATGGAACACCTGCTCTATTATAATCTAATAATGTACCACCATCTTTTGAATGAATAGATTTCCCAGTATCCTCTTCTATATGAATTCTAGTAAGATTTATTTTCTTTTTTCCGTTTTCAGTATCTACTTCAATATATCCACCTTCACAAAGAGGCTTATCATATTGAGATATTTGATATCCCTTTACTAAATCAGGATAATAATAATTTTTTCTATCCATTTTTGTATGATTTGCTATATTTGAATTAAAAGCAAGACCTGCTTTTATTCCATACTCAACTACCTTTTCATTTAATACAGGAAGTGAACCTGGAAGCCCTAGACATATTGGACAACAGTGTGTATTAGGATCTCCTCCATATTCTGTAGTACATGAACAAAATATCTTAGAATTTGTTGAGAGTTCTGAATGTATTTCAAGTCCTATTATAGTTTTATATGACATTATTTCACACCTCCCAAATCTGGAGTTTGTTTAAAATTTATTTCCTTTTCGAAATTATATGCTACATTTAATATTTTAGCTTCATCGAAATTCTTACCTATTATTTGAAGTCCTATAGGCATATTATCTGATAATCCACAAGGAATTGATATTGCTGGTACTCCTGCTATATTAACTCCTACAGTTAATTTATCTGACTGATACATAGCAATAGGATCATCATTCTTCTCACCTATTTTAAATGCAGTAGAAAGTGTAGTAGGAGATATTAATATATCATATTTTTCAAATGCCTTATCAAAATCATTTTTTATTAGAGTTCTAACTTCTTGAGCTTTTTTATAATATGCATCATAATAACCAGAACTTAAACAATAAGTTCCCATCATAATTCTTCTTTTAACTTCTTCTCCAAAACCTTCAGATCTAGTTTTTACAAATAACTCTTCAGTATTATTATAATTGCTAGATCTATTTCCATATCTTATTCCATCGAAACGAGCTAAATTTGAACTTGCTTCAGAAGGAGCTAATATATAGTATGTTTCAAGCCCATATCCTGAATGAGGAAGACTCATCATTTCAACTTCTGCACCTAAGTTTTCAAATGTTTTTATAGATTGTTCCATTTGACTTTTAACGTTACCTTCTAATCCTTCTAGATATTCTTTAGGTACTCCAATTTTAAGTCCTTTTATATCATTTTTTAATCCATCTAAATAATTTTCTTTTTCTCTTTTAACTGAAGTAGAATCCATTTTGTCATATCCTGCAATAACATTCATAACTATAGCAGCATCTTCTACATTTCTTGTAAATGGTCCTATTTGATCAAAAGAAGATGCAAATGCAATTAAACCATATCTAGATACAAGTCCATATGTTGGTTTAAGACCTACAAGCCCACAAAAAGAAGCAGGTTGACGTACTGAACCTCCTGTTTCAGATCCTAATGAAAAAGGTGCCATTTGAGAAGCTACTGCTGCTGCAGAACCTCCACTAGAACCTCCTGGAACACGAGAAATATCCCAAGGATTTTTTGTGATTTGAAATGCTGAAGTTTCAGTAGATGATCCCATAGCAAATTCATCCAAATTAGTTTTACCTATTATTATGGCATCTGCATTTTTTAAATTCTCTATAACTGTAGCATCAAATGGTGGAATATAATCTTTAATTATATTAGAAGCACATGTAGTTTTTAATCCTTTTGTAGAAATGTTATCTTTTATTGCTACAGGGATTCCTGCTAAATATCCTAATTGTTCACCATTTTTTCTTTTTTCATCAATTTCTTTTGCTTTTTTAAGCGCTTCTTCTTTATTTAATGTTAAAAAAGCTTCTATACTATTATCATATTTTTCTATTCTTTTGAAATATTCTTCTATTAAATCTACAGACGTTACTTCTCCAGATTCTAATTTATCTTTTAATCTTGTGATACTAAGTTCATTATAATCCATTTTCTCACCTCTTTAGTCTATTACTTTTTTTACCTTTATATAACCATTCTCACTTTCAGGTGCATTTTTCATTATTTTATCTCTTTCAAGTGATTCTTTGACCACATCATCTCTCATAACATTTTTAATATCAGAATGAGGATGGTATGTAGGTTTTACACCTGTAGTATCTACTGACTTAAGTTTTTCTACATAATTTATTACAGAATCAAATTTTGAAGTGAAATCTTCAATATTTTCATCTTTAAATTCAAGTCTAGAAAGCTTTGCAACATGCTTTATTTGATCTTTAGTGATACTCATTTACATTTCTCCTTCCATATAGATTGTTGATAATATAATATAATAACTAAACTTAATTGTAAACTTACATATTTATTATATCTTTTAATTTGTTTTCATCTATTATTTCTATATTTAAATCTACAGCTTTATCATATTTACTCCCAGGATCTTTGCCTACTATTACAAAGTCAGTATTTTTACTTACACTTCCTGTTATTCTGCCACCCATTTTTTCAACTAGTTCTTTGATTTCTTTTCTTGGCACTCCTTCTATTGAACCAGTTATAACTATTTTTTTATCTGTAAATATAGTATTTTCTTCTACTTCTTCTTTTTCATAATGAGGATTTACTCCCAGTTCAAATAAATGCTCTATTTTTGATGTTATTTCTTCATCGCTGAAAAATTCTATTATTTCTTTTGCAACAATATCTCCAACATCTCTGATTGAAATTAAATCTTCATAGTTTGCATTTTTTAAGTTTTCATATGACTTATACTTATTTGCAAGATCTCCTGCAGTCTTTCTACCTACATTTGGTATTCCTAATGCATAAATAAATGCTGCAAGAGTTACATCTTTACTCTTTTCTATAGCATTTAATAAGTTATTAGTTTTTTTATCCCCAAATCTCTCAAGATTTATTAAATCATCATATTCTAATTCATAAATTTGAGATAATTCTTTTAAATCTAATTCTTCAAATAATTGCTTGGCAGTTTTCTCACTAAACCCTTCTATATTCATAGCATTACGACTTGCAAAATGCTCCATTCTTGCAACAAGTTGTGGTTTACAGCTCATGGAGTTAGGACAAAATATATGAACTCCATCTTGTATAAGCTCTGTACTACAGGCTGGACACTCTTTAGGTTTTTCTATTTCTATTCTTTCTTCACAACTATCTTCTACAATCCCCATTATCTCAGGAATTACATCATTAGATCTTCTAAGCCAAACTCGACATCCTAATGCTACATTTTTTCTCTTAATATCATCCATATTATTAAGTGTAGCTCTTCTAACTGTAACTCCTCCAATATCTACTGGTTCAAGTATTGCTGAAGGTGTTACTTTACCAGTTCTCCCTACATTCCAATTAATGTCTAGTAGCTCTGTTGTAACTTCTTCTGCTTTGAATTTATATGCTATTGCCCATCTTGGGAATTTCTGAGTATAGCCTAATACTTCCCTTGTTTTCATATCATTTATTTTTATAACTAATCCATCAGTTAATATATCTAAATTATGTCTATCTTGATCTATTTTCTCTATTTCCTCTATCATATCATCAATATTTTTAAATTTTTTAAAGTAATTTTTTACAGGAAGTCTATTTTCCTTTAAATAATCTATCATTTCTAAATGAGTAGAAAAACTTTTATCTTCAATATATCCTATATTATAAAAATAAGCAGTGAGATTTCTCTTTGCTGTAGCCTTAGAATTTAAGTTTCTAAGTGCTCCTGCTGCTGCATTCCTTGCATTTTTAAGAGGTTCATCAGCTGTTTCATTATATTTTTCTAACTCAGATAAAGGCATTAACCCCTCACCTTGTATTTCCATTTTATTTTTTGTTGGAATAAAAAGTGGTATATTTTTTATAGTTTTTATTTGAGGAAGTATTGCTTCACCTATTTCACCATTACCTCTTGTAGCACCTTGAACTAATTTTCCATTATCATAAGTTAAGTTTATAGTTAAACCATCAAATTTATATTCCATTATATATAAGGGATCTGGGAGTTTGTCGTCATTTGTAGAATTATATTCATTTATAATTCTTTTTACTCTAGCTTCCCATTCTCTAAGTTCTCCATAATTTTGAGATTTATCAAGACTATAAAGTGGAGACAAATGAATATGCTTTTCAAATTTTTCAAGCACTTCTCCACCTACTCTCCTAGTGGGAGATGCAGGTAATATATGACCTGTTTTTTCTTCTAAATTAACTAATTCATCATAAAGTTCATCATATTCCTTATCACTTACCTTTGGTTTGTCTAAAGTATAATAATAATAATTTAACTCATTTAATTTTTCTACTAACTCTTCTATTCTTTCTATCTTTTCCATATTATCACCTTACCTACACTTTTTCTATTGGTGCAAGAGATATTAATAATTTCTTTATTCCTTTTTCATTAAATGCAATAGTAGCTTCTTTTTTATCTCCACTGCCTTTCATACCTACTACTGTTCCTAATCCTAAAGTTTTATGCTTTACTTTGTCACCTATATTTATATTAGGATCATTTTTTCTTTTTATGCCTGTATTTTCATGAGTATAACCAGTAAAATATTTATTAGTTTTTTGTTGTGATATTTTAGCCTTCCTTTTTGCTTTATCATTTATATTGTCAATTAAACTATCTGGAATCTCATCAATAAATCTTGAAATTGAATTGTAATTTGTCTTACCATAAATAGTTCTAAGTGTTGTATATGTTATAAATAAATGTTCTTTTGCACGAGTAATACCAACATAGCAAAGTCTTCTTTCCTCTTCTAAGTCATCTTCACTTACCATAGCTCTTGATATAGGGAATATGCCTTCTTCCATTCCTGTTAAAAATACTATATCATATTCAAGACCTTTTGCACTGTGAAGTGTCATAAGTGTTACAAAGTCATCATCTTCATCTAGTCTATCTATATCTGATAAAAGTGAAATATTAGCTAAAAATTCTTCTAAAGTATTTTCTTCACTTGTATTTTCAAAATCAATTGCAACAGATATAAACTCTTCTATATTCTCTATTCTACTCTGTGCTTCAAGTGTATCTTCTTTTTGAAGTTCTTTTATATATCCTGTTGATTCAATTACATTCTCTATTAAATCTTTTACAGATAATATTTCCTTCATTGCTATGAATTTATTTATAATTGATACAAAATCTTTTACTTTTGATTTTGCTCTATGGGATAGACTTGCCATTTCATCTATATCAAGTATTACACTATATATGCTTTCGCCTTTTTCAATACTTAATTGTTCTATTTTTTCTACAGTTCTTTTACCTATTCCTCTTTTTGGAACATTTATTATTCTCTTTAAAGAAATATTATCTACTGGATTTTGAATAAGTCTTAAAAATGCTATAATATCTTTTATTTCTTTTCTATCATAGAACTTAAGACCTCCTACAATTTTATAAGGAATGTTTGATTTAACCAGGGATTCTTCAAGTACACGTGATTGTGCATTAGTTCTATAAAGAATTGCAAAATCAGAATAATTTTTATGGTCTGTATTTTTTATTTCTTTTATTTTACTTGCTATAAATTTAGCTTCATCATGCTCATTATCACCATTATATAAGCCTATGTTTGTACCTTCATTTTGTGAAGTCCAAAGATTTTTGCCTTTTCTCCCCATATTATTATCTATTACTTTGTTTGCAGCATCTAATATATTTTTAGTTGAACGATAATTTTGTTCAAGTTTTATAGTTTTTGCATTTGGATAATCTTCTTCAAAGTCAAGAATATTGCGTATGTCAGCGCCTCTCCATCCGTAAATTGAATTATGAACTACTATATCATTAGATATATACTGTCTTAAATTAGGTACAGATATATCATAAACATATCCTTCATAATCTAATACATTAACTTCTTCTACAATGTCATCTACTATTCCACCATCTTCATATATAGGTATAGACATACTAGGTCTTATATGAGATGCTGGCATATAATTAAAAGTAGTATCCTTTGTAAGTCTTGCTCTTTTCATTATTTCAATATCATCTTCTAATGATATTATTTTCTTGGAATAAGTGAGGGCTTCGTCGTATTCTTCTATATAAGTAGGTTTATTATTAAACTGAACTACATGATTATAATATCCTTCATTATTATTTTCCTTACTCCCAAAGAAATCAATATATATTTTTTTATTTGGATTTTCTTCTATATTCAATTTTCCAAACATCATATGATTAGGTGTTGTTTTTATCATTTTACCTTTTTTAGTTTTAATTTCTATAATAGGTCCTTTATAATAATTTTCTTTCTTTTTATCAAATTTTCCTTGAAGTACTTTTCCCCATCCACCAGCAGATATTATAGTGCTTTGATCTTCTAAGGAGTTCATTTCACTATAACCGTCACTAGTTTTTATTTGCATATCTGGAAGAACACACTGGTCATCATCCCCTACCACACATACATTTTTATGAGCATTTCCAAGTAATTTCACTAATTCATATTGAGCACGATTAGTATCTTGATACTCATCTACTAAGATATATTTAAATTTCTTTTGATAAAACTTAAGTATATCAGGATTATTTCTAAATAATTCTATAGTCTTTCCAATTAAATCATCAAAATCAAGAGCATTATTTTTTTGCAACTTTTCTTGGTAAAGTCTATATATTTCTCCTTTTTGTCTTTCCCTAAAATCACTATAATTATCATTTATGTAGGTGTCTGGATCTATTAATTTATCCTTTAAACTACTTATAAAATGAATCATTTTTTTAGGCTCATACATTTTCTCATTTACATTTAATTCTTTTATAGTATCTTTTATAACTGTATTTTGATCTGACCCATCAAATATAACAAAATTTCTATTATAGTCAATTTTATCAATATCACGTCTAAGCATCCTTACACACATTGAGTGAAATGTTCCAACCCACATATCTTCCACTCTTATATCTACCAATCTTTGTATTCTTTCTTTCATCTCTTTTGCAGCTTTATTAGTAAATGTAATTGCAAGAATATTATCTGGAAATATATCCTTTTGTTCTAATATATATGCTATTCTATGTGTCAAAACTCTAGTTTTCCCACTTCCAGCTCCAGCTAAAACTAAAAGTGGACCTTCAGTAGTCTTTACAGCTTCTCTTTGTTCATCATTAAGTCCATCTAAAAAACTCATTTATCACGTACTCCTCTCTAAAACCAAAATCAACTCTAAACTCTATTATATACGAAAATAAGTTCTATTTGAAGGCATAGAAAAAACTTCTAGTAGAATAACTAGAAGTTTTTATATCTTTATTCTCTTATAGTATGTTATATGACTTTCCTTCTCATCTGATAAATATCAAATTTTTCATTTGAGATTTCACCTTCACATGTTCGAAATGTTTTAAACCCTAATCTCTCATATACTTTAATTGCTCTTTTATTAAATGAAGCTACTCCGAAATGAATATATTTTCCTTTGTAATTGTACTCTTCTATTGCAAAATCAATGCATGATGATATGTAATGTTCTCCAAGTCCTTTTCCACATAGCTCAGGTTTTAGTCCCCATCCAACCCACATTTCATATGTACTCTTAGGATTGCTTCTCACTACTTTATGTTCAACATATCCTTCATCTTCCGAATCTTCTTCTCCTTCTTTGAAAAACTCTATCGTAAATTCTCCAACAAGTTCACCTTTTTCATTTAATACTGCAAATTTTCCATGTCCCCAACTCTCTTCATTTAATAATAGTTCTTCTTCATTAACATAATCATAAATATAGTATTCTTCACCATACTTCCAATTATCTATCATTTCCTTTGCATAGTCTAAATTCATTGGAACAAAATTAAATTCCATAGTATCAACCCCATTTTTTAATTATTCTTTAGTACAATTCAATAATTATTAAGTTCATTACATTTATTGCTATTTTATAATATTATATGATTTAAATTATTATATTTACAATTAATATCATAAAGAATCTTTTTTAACTTAAATAATATTCATAGCATATTGAAACAGATTTTTTTTCAAATCCTTCATTTAAATATAAGGAAATTGCATTTTCATTTTCTGCATTAACAGAAAGCATTCCTTTTTTTATATTTTTACTTTTCCCAAAACTTAATGCAGCTTTTAAAAGATTTCTTCCTAATCCACTTCCTTGATATTCTGGAATAACACATAATGATGAAATAAATACATATTCAATATTATCTTCTACTTCTTTAGTTGCACGAACCTGTCCTATTGGCGTATTTTCATGATATAGCATTATTATACCACCAGATAAATGACCATAATCTTTTTCCATTTCAGAGTACATTTTTGGCGTTTTGGGAGTATCACAACCTGCAATTTTATCAAACCCTAAGTTTCTTACTTTACACCAATCTGCTTCATCCCTACCAGCTTGAAACTCTCTTAATTCATAACCTATAGGAAAAATTACTTGTACGTCTTCTAAACTATGATTAATAAGTGTATAAGAATATCTTTTTAGACTAAAATTTAATACTTTTAATAATTCAGTCATTTTCTTATTTTCACTATCTATAAAAAGAAATACCTTGTGAAGTCCTTTTGTATGATTTAATACTAATTCTAACATTTTTTTATATACTTCTTTATCAAACTTTATTGTATGAAATATTCTAAAACGACCTGATCGTGATCTTCTATAGTATGAATTAATAATGAGAGAAATTGCTCCAATGATATTATTATTTTTATCTAACAAAATATATGTTGGATTTTCTTCATTAGGTTCAAAACTCATCAACTCTTGATCATCTAAAAAAGTACTATCAAATTCATGCCTATAATTAATACAATAATTAATAAATTCTGTTTTTCTTTCAGAAGTTAATTTTACTATATTCATAACATCTTCCTTTTATTATCTTTAATTTTAATAAGTCCATCTAGTTTACTAACTTTATATTTTAGCACGTTTGTGAATACCACTTACTTTGAGCACTGTACATTCTTGTATATTTCCCATCCATGTCCATTAACTCATCATGACTTCCTATTTCAGCAATTTGTCCATTATCCATAACAATTATTCTGTCACCAATCTTAGCTGAACCCAATCTATGAGTGACTATTATAGCAGTTTTTTCCTTAGCCAACTCTGCAAATTTATTATATAAATTTGTTTCCATAGCTGGATCTATAGCTGCTGTTGGTTCATCAAGAACTATCATGTTATGATTTCTATAAAATCCTCTAGCTATAGCTATTTTTTGCCACTGGCCTCCTGATAGATCTATTCCATTAAATTCACGTGAAATCATTGTATCATAGCCATTTTCAAGCTTTTCTTCACTAATTTCTAAATCAGCTTTTAAAACAGCTTCATCTAAAAATTTATTTCTAGTTATACTATCTTTATTAGCTATCTTATTTAATGACCCTATTTCAATATTCTCACCTAAAGTCATCTCATATCTCTGGTATTTTTGAAATACAGCTGAAACATTTATATATATTGATTTAGTTGAAATCTCTGATGTATCTTTTCCTCCAATTGTTACTTTCCCTTTTATAGGTGTGTATAACCCCATTATAAGTTTAACAAAAGTTGTTTTCCCTGCTCCATTTTCTCCTACTATAGCTATAGTTTCTCCTGATTTAATATTTAAGTTAATATTAGTTAGAGAAGGTTTTTTTGCTCCTGGATAAGAAAAGCTTACATTGTTTAATGCTATATCAGGCTTTTCATCAATATTATAATCTTTTCCATCTCTTTCAGGCATATCTAAAAATCTTATAAGATTTTTTATAGTTCCAAGATTATTTGAAATTTCACCTATGCGTATACATACTATTTGCTCCATTACATTAAACATAAAACCTAATGAACCAAATACTGCTCCAAAAGCCCCTGGAGATATCTCTCCATTTAAAAGGGATATGAAAAGTAAATATAACACTCCAATATACCCTAAAACAGTTAATAATCTCATAAATAGTTCTATAATACCTATTTTCTTTTCTGCTTTCCATATTTCTTTGTTAAGTAAATTTAGTGAACAAGTATATAACTCTTTAAAGTAATGAAATGCCCCTAATATTCTTGTTTCTTTGAAATATTGTTTATCTACTATGCACTTTTCATAGTATTCATATTCTCTTCTTATAGGACCTGATTCATCAGCTAAATCTGTAAAAATTTTCACCCTAATAAATTGAGTTATAAATGTAGGTATAAATATAATAATAAGCGATACCATAAGAATCGGCTTTAAATTATAAAGATAAATTCCCATAAATATAAAATATGGTACATAAAGACTTATCAAACTTGTTAATGTAGATACTAGTTCTGCACTACCACTAATTCCTTCTTTTGCTCTTCTTATATCATCTAAATATTCTGGATTTTCAAATGATATAATATCTACTTTACCTGCTTTCTCATTTACTTTCTGCTCTATATATCCGATTATTATATTTTCATTATCAATAATCATAAAATTATCAGCTCCATTTAATATTTGAATCATAATAAATGTTAAAGCTAAGGTAATTGCTATTAATATCACTTCTCCAAAAACATTATCATTTAATATTAAAAGTGGTACAGAATCAAAAAGCTTCTGAGTCATTAATGTTCTGAAACCATGAGAGATACCATGTAAAATGGCTACTAAGTTTCCTAAAATAAAATAAAGAGGACTTGCAGCAAAAGCCATAGGGAATATTCTAAATATTATCTTCATAATAGAAATATTATTCTTGTTATTATTTATCATAAATACCAACTCCTTTGACTTTCATACATGTCTGAATAAATCCCTCTTAACTTCATAAGTTCCTCATGAGACCCTTTCTCTATTATAGTTCCGTTACCTATTACAAATATTTCACTAGCAAGCTTAGTTGATCCTAATCTATGGCTTATGAAAATTGTAGTTCCACCCTTACTTATCTCCTCAAAATGTTCATAGATATTACTCTCACTTATAGGATCAAGAGATGCTGTTGGTTCATCTAATATTCTAATTGGTGCATTATTATTAATAGCTCTTGCCATTCCTATTCTTTGCCATTGTCCTCCTGATAAGTCAACTCCATTTTCTTTAATTTTGCCAAGCTGCGTTTCTATTCCATTTCTTAGCTTTTCTGCTACATCATACAAACCCATAATTCTCATAGAAGATTTAACTTTATCTTTCATATTATTATTTTCTATGTTATTAATATCTCCTAATGCAATATTATCTCTAAATGAAATAAAATACTTAGCAAAATCCTGATAAACCACTGAGCAGAATGACTTTAACTCACTTTGTTTATATTCTCTAATATCTTTACCATTTATAAAAATTTGTCCTTCAAAGTTATCATATAATCCAGTTATAAGTTTAGTTATCGTAGTTTTTCCTGCTCCATTAACACCTACAAAAGAATAATGGCCACCTTTCTTTATAACAAATGATAGATTTTTTAATATATAATTATTTGTTTTTGGATATTTAAAAGATACATCTTTAAACTCTAAGCAATCAAAATCTATATTTTCCTTTGAAGGCTTATCTATTGCACCTTCTGTTTCATCTAAACTGTAAAATTCATTAAAATCTACAACATATTCTTTGTTTTTAGCCAGTTCTTCAATATAATATGTAAACTGCCAAGACATTAATTGAATAAGTTCAAAAACACCATTTGCAATAGATATAAATAACCCTATACTTAATGATTCCATTTGTACTGGCTTTAATAGAATTATAATTATAATTATAGAAATTATTGCTGTAATTATCCCCCTAATTCGTGTTCTTGTAACATTTTTCAGGACTGTTTTATACTCAATCTTTCTTGCAATTTCATATTGCTCTTTCCATTTTTCATTAATCCCTTTACTATAACCAAATAGAGTTCTTTCCTCTGCACTTTCCCTTCCTGTTAAAACCTTTCCTAAATATTCAAACCTTCTTCTATATTTAGATATCTCTCTATCTGCTTCATAACTATCTGTTCCATTTTTTAATGCTACTTTAAATAATGGGAAAGATATTAAAAGAATTATTATTGCTGCCCACCAAGCATGAATAAAAATAACAAATAATAACCCAATAATTCTAATGAACATAGCTACCATAGATAAAAACTCATTATATGCATCCTTAAATCTAATTTCTGGATCCTTAGAAACTCTCGAAATCAAGTCCCATGTACAGTTATTTTCTACATGACTATATTTTAGCTTTGCTCTCTTTTCTGTAATACTAACTCTTAATTTTTCCCTTAATTCCATCTCCAACTTTACCTCTATAAATTTTACAAGTTTTTGAGACATTAAGGAATAAACTAAAAGCAACATAACTAATCCTAAAGGTATAAATATATCATTAAAATTCTTGTTTTTATCCACTATAGCTATAGCAGTGTCTAAAAATTTAGCCGTTGCTAATATCTGAAGAGTTGGAACTATTCCTTCTAAAATCTTTTGAATTGCTATTATAACTGCATATTTCCTAGCATAAATTAATGGAGTTTTTAGTATACCTATTTTTTTATGTCTAACATTAGTACTTGTATTCATGATCTTCTCCCTTATATTTTAGTTTTATGTCATAAAATTTTGAGTTTGATTTTAACTCACCTCCTTAAAAAAATTATTTTATACCTTTTAGACTATTCTTAATATTCCTTATAAATAACATTCTACTTTTCATTACAATATCCTTTATTTATTCCAATATTTTTAAAAAATAACATTTAAGATCTTCTCCTCATGTCTAAAATAAAAAAGAGACTTAGAAAATTCCCAAAGTCTCTTCATTAATAGTTTCTTCTATTCTTTATTTTGATTAAATTCTTGTAATGCTTTTTTAGTACCTTCTTTTGCTGCTTCTAAGACTATAAGATAAATAATTGGTATAAATATTAATGCTAAAAAAAATATCAATTTAGATCTTCCCCCTTAGTGATTCTTAAAATCATATTCAATATTCTTCTATCTCCATGCTATCATATATTAATTTTATTAAATCCATGTCTATCTTGCCACCTACAACTTTATATGCTTTATATTCATTATTTGGATATATTTTAGTTAGATTTTTTTCTTCATATTTCTTCTCAATTATGTATCCTAAATTTATCATAATATACTTTTCATTATATATTTTTATCCCTAAACTACCAGAATCCTCAGTAAATAACCATATTGTCTTTATATCCCCTCTTAAAGAATACCATTTATCTCTACTTATTCTTTTATACTCTAATGTTTTAAAGTGGTTTAATAACTTATTAAATTTTTCTTTATCAGTACTTCGAGCACTTTCATAATGATTAATATACATTGACATATGGTCAAATTCAGTATCATCATAATACTTAAGTGCAATTTCATCAAAATTTTGTGATTTAAAATATTCAGTAAATCCATCAAATCCATCGTAATTTAAAAAAATATAAAACACAGCAAAAATTAAAAATGAAATTATAGGAACAATTATTCTACTTTTATTCATCCCATACCCCCTAATAAATCACCACTTTTTACTTTTCATTACTAAAGTAAGTATTGATAAAATTTAAATTCTTTAAAAGCTCTTACCATTTTAAATCTATCAAAAAAAGTAAATTCTTCTAATTTTTAATTTTCTTTAATTATATCATAAGGATATTTAACTTTCATTATTATAGATTCAAATATTAAATATTCTCATAATACAAATATTTCTTTTTTCTTCTTAATACTTATTAAATATAACTTAAAAAGGAGAGATGAATGATATGAGTCTAATAGTAGTTAGTATTGTATTTATTTATTTATGTATTATGCTTTTTATTGGATGGTATGCATCTACCAAAATTGATAGCAATGAAGATTTTATGGTTGCAGGTCGTCGTTTAGGTCCTATAATGATGGCTGGAACTCTTGCTGCAACTGAAATTGGTGGAGGAAGTTCAATGGGTGTTGTAGAAAAAGCTTATGGAAATTGGGGTATGAGTGCTGTTTGGTATGTACTTACAATGGCTATCACTTTTATTGTACTTGCTTTTGTAGCACCAAAATTACGGGATGCACTTGTTAAGACTGTTCCAGAATATTTTAGACGCAGGTATGGCAAAGCTCCAGGAATAGTTACTGCAATTATAATGATATTACCTTTAATTGGTCTTACAGCAAGTCAAATAATTGCATCTTCTGTTATTCTTTCAGTTATGATTGGTATTAAATATAGCCTAGCAGTAGTTATAGTTTCAGTAGTTGTTACTACATATTCAGTTTTAGGTGGTCTTTGGAGTGTTACTCTTACAGATTTTGTCCAAATGTTTCTAATTGTAATAGGCATGATATTAGTTGTACCATTTGCATTAGATGCTGCAGGTGGATGGGGTAATGTTACAGAAATAGTACCTGCTGCAAAACTATCATATACAGAAGGAATAGGTTTTAAAACTATAATATCACTTATAGTGATGTATACTGCTTCATTTGCTGTTGGTCAAGAAGCTGTCCAAAGGTATTATGCAGCAAAAGATGGGAAATCTGCTGTAAAAGGTTCTTTTATTGCAGCTGGAGTTTATGTAGTTTTTGCATTCATCCCTGCAATACTTGGAGTTATAACATACTCAATGGTTCAAACTGGTGCTCTTGATGCTACTCAAATTATGACAAATGGTGCAAGATATGCACTTCCAACTCTTGCAATTCAAACTATGCCACCTATTTTAGTTGGCCTTTTATTTGCAGGGCTTATATCTGCAACAATGAGTAGTGCAGATTCAGACCTTTTAGGAGCAGGTTCAATATTTGCAAATGATATTTATAAAGTTTATTTAAATAAAAATGCTTCAGATAAGAGAGTATTGAGAGTAACTCAATTTACTATGATTCTAGTTGGAATATTAGGTATGATTGTAGCACTTGCAAATACTCAGAGTATTATAGCACTTTTAATGTTCTCATTTACTCTAAGAGCAGGAGGCTCCTTCTTACCTTATGTAGTAGGTCACTACTGGAGAAAAGCAAGTGTTGCTGGCGCATTATCTTCTGTTATAATAGGAAGTATTTCAGTGCTTTTAGTTGAAAAAAATATAATGTCATTTTTTGACCTAGATCCTATATTCCCTGGATTAATTTCTAGTGCTATCGTGTTTATATTATTCAGTAATATATGGCCTAATAAAAGAGATACAACAAAACTGATTCATGAATAAAAAAAGATATGGCTCGTTAATTAACGAGCCATATCTTTTTTATTACCATCTATTATGCATACCATTTCTATATCCATCATCATCTCCATGCATATAATTATGCATTTCTATCATCTCTTCTCTTTCTTTAACTAAATTATAAAATATAAGTTTGAAGATAATATGAAGACATAAAAAAATAGTACAATTCTTAAGAATTGTACTATTTTACTACTCTTATATTATTTAAATTGAAGATTCAATTGCATTTTTAAGTGTTTCTTCAACTTTATTTGCAACTTCTTTTAATTCAGGTTCACCGAATAAACCTATTAGACCCTCTGGTCTTGTCATTCCTATATATGTTTTATTACCTTCAGTTCTTACTATCATTTTACAAGGTAAAACATAGCCTATATGAATATTTTTTTCTAATACTTCTTTTGCTTGTTTTGGATTACATACTTCAAGTACTACAAAATCATTATCGAATTCTAACCCTTTTTCTTTAAGCTTATCCTTAAAATTTAATTGCCACAATACTCCAAAGCTATTTTCTTTTAAATTTTCTTCTAAAGATTTAATCGCTTCATTTAAATTTTTATTTGTACTTTTTTCATAAACTATATTCATTGTTTAGCCTCCTTAAATTAGAAATACAATTAGTATTTATTTTAAGTTCTTCAATTTTTCCTTATATTCTTGTTCTGAAATCTCACCAGAAGCATATCTTTCTTTCAATATCTCAATTGCTCTACTTGAACCTACATTACTATTATTCCTAGAGCTTTTTATAAACATTCTAGCAATCACCATTACTACTGCTACTATTATCAGTAATTTTACTACATCATATAGAATGAACCATTCACTAGCTCTATTACCAAAGTTCATCATATCATTGAAACCATTACCCCAATATCTATGCATTTAATTCACCTCTTAGTCTTTTAATATTTTTTTCTTTCTATTATATTCTTCATCATCTATTTCTCCTCTAGCATATCTTTCATTTAAAATATCAAGAGAATTACTTTTTTTGCTGAATGTATTTGTATTATTGTTATTATTCTCATTAAAATATTTTATTAAAAAATAAACAACTACGGCTACTAAAATTAATCCCAAGATGCCACCTCCTCCAAACATTCCATATCCTCCGTGCATCATAATATCATCTCCTTTTTCTTTCTAAACCCATTATAATACTTAAATTTGAAGAAAATATGAAGAAATTACTTAAGGTGATTTAAATTATTTTTCTTATCATAAATATCAATATACTTATAATTAATAATATATATAGGATGAATCTAAAATAGACTCATCCTATAAAATTTCAAAAGTAACTATTCTACTTTAAGAAGTTTAGCATTTATAGATACTATAATTGTACTAAGTGACATAAGAACCGCTCCTACTGCTGGTGAAACTACTATACCAATTCCATATAATACACCTGCTGCAAGTGGTATTGCAAATACATTGTATCCAGTTGCCCATATAAGATTTTGTATCATTTTTCTATAAGTAGCTTTACCAAAGTCAATAAGGGATACTACATCTTCAGGATTAGAGTTTACCAGTATTATATCTGCAGTTTCTGCGGCAACATCTGTACCTGAGCCTACTGCTATACCTACATCAGCTTGTGCTAAAGCTGGTGCATCATTTACTCCATCTCCTGTCATTGCTACAAATCTACCTTCTGATTGTAATTCTTTAATTTTTTCTTGTTTTTCATCAGGTAATACTTCTGCAAAATATCCATCTAATCCTAATTCTTCAGATACTTGCTTGGCTGTTTTTTCATTATCTCCTGTAAGCATCCATGTTTTAATTCCTTCATCTTTAAGTCTTTTTATAGCATTGTATGATTCTTCTCTTATTTTATCTGAAAGTCCTATTGCTGCCACTAACTTATTATCTACTAATAAAAATACATCAGTTGATACACCTTTTGAAGGCAACTCTTTTGGAACTTCAATATTGTTTTCATTTAGATATCCAGGACTTACTACCATTATATCTTTATTATCTATTGTTCCTTCTACGCCTTTTCCTTTTATAGCCTGAAAATTATCCATTTCTAAAATATCTAATTTCATTTCCTTTAACTTATCCATTATACCTGTTGCAATTGGATGTTCAGAATTGTTTTCAAGTGTAGCAGCTAATTGTATTACTTTTTCTTTATCATATTTATCATCAAATACTTCTATAAAATTAACTCCAAACTCTCCTTTTGTTAATGTTCCTGTTTTATCAAATACTAATGTATCAATTTTTCTTGAATTCTCAAATTGAGTTCTATTTCTTATTAGCAAACCATTTTTAGCTGATTGTGCTGTTGATGTTGCTACTACAAGTGGTGTTGCAAGTCCTAATGCATGAGGACATGTTATTACCATTACTGTAGCCATTCTGGCTATTGCAAATGTAAAATCTCCACTTATAATGTACCAAACAATAAGAGTAGTAAATCCTACAGTAAGTGCTACAATAGTTAACCAAAAGGCAGCCTTATCTGCTAAATGTTGAGTTTTAGATTTAGATTCTTGAGCTCTTTTAACCATATCAATAACTTTTGATAAATATGAATCTTCTCCAATATTTTTAACTTCTACTTCAAGGGAACCATCACCATTTACAGAACCACCAATTAATTTATCGCCTTTTACTTTTTCTACAGGTTTTGATTCTCCCGTTAACATTGATTCATTTATATAACTATTTCCTTTTACTATAATACCATCTGCTGGTACTTTTTCTCCTGGTTTAATAAGTATTTTATCATTTGATTTAAGTTTACTTATATCTACATCTACTACGTCACCATCTTTAAATAAATGAGCTGTATTTGGCATAAGCTCAGCTAATTTATCAAGTGCATTTGATGCACTCATTACAGATCTCATTTCTATCCAATGACCTAAAAGCATAATATCTATTAATGTAGCAAGTTCCCAGAAAAAATCACTTCCTTCTAGTCCCAATACCGTAGCAGTACTATATAAATATGCTACTGAAATTGCCATAGCTATTAAAGTCATCATACCTGGTTTCTTTTCTTTTAATTCATCTTTAAGTCCAGTTAAAAATGGCCATCCACCATAAAAGTATATAAATGTAGCTAGTGCAAATAATATATAACTGTCTCCTGTAAACTCTATACTTAAATTTATCCATTCTTGTATCATAGGAGAAAGTATAAGTATAGGAATTGTAACAATTAATGATATAAAAAATCTTCTCTTGAAATCTTCTATCATCATTTCATGATGACCTGAATGATCATGGTCATCATGATTATGCTCATGACTATGTTCATGATTTTGATGTTCATCGTGATGATTTTTTTCATTCATTAGAAAATCTCCTTTCAATTTATATTTGTTACTAATATACCCTTCAATAATATATGTTATAGATTAATTTTAAACTTTAGGATTTATATCCGTATACTAATAAAGAAGATCTATTATTAAATTTAATAATAGATCTTCTTTATTTTATACTAATCTTATATAGTTAGATGACAAGCTACGCTATGTCCTTTTTTTATTTCTCTAAGTTCCGGTTCTATATATTCACATTTATCTATTTTATATTTACACCTAGTTTTAAATCTACAACCCTTTGGAGGATTAATTGGACTTGGCACATCTCCTGTAAGTATTTCTCTATTTCTATTCTTAGCTAAATCAGGATCTGCTATTGGTATAGATGATAATAATGCTTTTGTATATGGATGAAGTGGATCTTTATATAAATTATCACTTGTATTTACTTCAACTAATTTTCCTAAATACATTACACCTATTCTATCTGAAATATGATTTACCATAGATAAATCATGAGATATAAATAAATATGTCAAACCAAACTCATCTTGTAAATCTTTTAATATATTTATAACTTGAGCTTGTATGGATACGTCCAATGCAGAAGTTGGTTCATCACATAATATAAATTTAGGTTTTACAGATAGGGCTCTTGCTATACCTATCCTCTGTCTTTGTCCACCACTGAATTCTCCAGGATATCTATCTATATCCCCTTTATTTAATCCTACTTTTTCTAACAAATCATATATAATATTAAATCTATCTTTTTTACTTATATTAAGTATCTCAAGTGGCTCATTTATAATATCCCCTACACTCATATAAGGATTTAAAGATGCAAAGGGATCTTGAAATATTATTTGCATATCTTTTCTATGTTTCTTTAAACCCCTTTCTTTCATGTGAGAAATATTATTACCATTAAATATTATTTTTCCCTCTGTAGGCTTATACAATCTAGTAATAGTCCTACCAATAGTAGATTTCCCACATCCAGATTCTCCTACAAGTCCAAAAGTCTCTCCTTTATTTATATTAAAGCTGACATTATCAACTGCTTTTACAAATTCATTTCTTTTTAAAAAGCTATTTTTTACTTCAAAATATTTTTTAAGATTTTTTATTTCAATTAAAGGCTCTTTCATCTAAATTTCCACCTTTCTATTTAAAAAACACATAGATTTATGAGTATCAGAAAGATTAAAAGTATCTGGTCTTTTTTCTTTACAAATATCCATTCTAAAATTACATCTCTCATAAAATGGGCACCCTTTAGGTGGATTTAATAGGTTAGGTGGAAATCCTTCTATAGGTAAAAGTTTTTCTTCTTTTCCAATCTTAGGTATAGAATTTAAAAGTCCCTTGGTATAGGGATGATTAGTATGATAAAATATTTCTCTTACTGTGCCTTCTTCCATTATAAGTCCACCATACATTACAATTATTCTATCACAAATTTCTGCAACCACTCCTAAATCATGAGTTATTATAATTGTAGATGTATTAGTCTTATGTTTTAACTCTTTCATTAAATCTAATATTTGTGCTTGAATTGTAACGTCTAAAGCTGTAGTAGGCTCATCTGCTATGAGTAACTTAGGTTTACAGGATAGTGCCATAGCAATCATAACACGTTGTCTCATTCCCCCACTAAATTCATGAGGATAATTATCTATTCTAGTTTCTGGTGATGATATTCCAACCGATTCCAAATATTTTATTACTTCAATCCTAGCTTGTTTTTTATTTAATCCTTTGTTTTTAATTAAAATATCTGACATTTGTTCCCCAACAGTATAAACAGGATTTAAAGAAGTCATTGGATCTTGAAATATCATTGATATTTCGTTTCCTCTTATATTTCTTAATTTTTTTTGAGAATAATTTTTTATATTTTCACCTTTAAATGTTATATCTCCATCTTTTATTTTTCCAGAATTTTTTATAAGCCCCATTATAGACATTGAAGTAACACTTTTACCACTACCAGACTCTCCAACTATTCCTAAAACTTCTCCTTGTTTAACATTAAAACTTATTCCTCTAACAGCTTGTACTTCTCCATTGCTTGTGAAAAAAGATGTCTTTAAATTTTTTACTTTTAATATATTATTCATTTTACTCTCCCCTTGAATCCAGTGTATTTCTAATAACATCTCCTAATATATTAAAACTGAGAACTGTAAGTAATATAAATATACCAGGGAAAACTCCTAAATATGGTGCTTCATCTATATACCCTTGAGAGTTACTTAACATACTTCCCCAAGAAGCATCAGGAGCTTGTACACCCATACCTAAAAAACTAAGTGAAGATTCAATGAGTATTGCACTAGCTATACTTAAAGTAGCTGCCACAATAATTGTAGGTAATACATTTGGTATTATATGTTTTTTTATTATTTTAAAATTTGATATTCCTAAACTTTTTGCATACAATACATATTCACTACTTTTTATGCTAAGTGTTTCTGCACGCACTAATCTTGCTGTTGTCATCCATCCAAGTAATCCTATTACTGAAATTATTATTCCCATACTAGGTTTAAGGTAAGCATTTAAAATTAATATTATAAAAAAGCTTGGTATTGACATAAGTATATCTACTGTTCTCATTAAAAACGAATCAATTCTCCCTTCAAAATACCCACTTATAGAGCCAACTATAGTTCCAATTATTGTAGAAATTAACATAGACAAAAAACCAACACTTAAAGATATCCTCCCACCATATAATATTCTAGTAAAATAATCTCTTCCCATTATATCAGTGCCAAATATATTTTTAATATTAGGTGATGTAAATCTAGATGCCATATCTATTTCATTTGGATCATAGGGCGATAAAAATGCAAATATAGATATAACAGTAAAAGTAATTATTATAAAAAAAGCAAACTTTCCTAATTTATTGCTAAATACTTGATTTTTTAATCCTTTCATTAATTTAATATACATCAAATCACCTCATATTTCTAATTCTTGGGTCTACTATCCCATATAAAATATCTGCAACTAAATTTCCTATAATAAGTAGTGTAGCAGTAAGCATTGTAGTTGCCATTATCACAGGATAATCATAATTAAATATAGAATCAACTCCAAGCCTTCCCATTCCTGGCCATCCAAATACTGTTTCTGTAACAAATGCACCTGTTACAATATTAGGCAAACTCATTCCTAATATTGTAATTATAGGAAGTAATACATTTTTAAGTACATATTTAAACATAATTTTATATTTTGAAAATCCATATGCTTCTTCAGTTCTAACATAATTTGCATTTAATTGTACTATAGTGCTTGTCCTTATATATCTTGTATAAATAGATATACTAGAAAAACTTAAAACAATACAAGGTAATATTCCATGTTTTATGACATCAAGTATAGAATCTGGCTCTCCTAAGGTTCTCATTCCAACACTAGGTAATAAATTTAATTTATAAGCAAACACATATATAAGTAATATTCCAAACCAAAAACTTGGTATTGATATTCCAATATAAGATATTGTGGTAATAATATTATCTATAGTTTTTCCTTTCTTCTTTCCTGTATATAATCCTAAGGGTATAGAAATCAATAAAGATAATAATAAAGAACTTCCCATAAGTCCTACAGTAGCTGGAAGTCGAGATTTTATTACTTGTGTAACAGGCTTAAAATCTATTAATGAATATCCTAAATCTCCTTGTAATACTTTTTTAATCCATTTTATGTATTGAATATATATAGGTTCATTTAATCCTAATCTTTCTTTTACTGCTTGTATTTCACTAGCATTCATCTTAGGCGAAATATAGCTAGTTGATGGATCACCTGGTGCCATATGCATTAAAGTAAAAGATATTATAGATATTATAATAAGCATAGTAATTCCTTGTAGTATTCTTTTTAAAATATAATTTGTCATATTTCACCAACTTTCAAATTAATTTTAAAAGACAGCTCAGAATGAACTGTCTTTTATATTATTCAACCATGTATATTTGAGATAAATCATCAAACATATGAATAGGAGCTGGAGCTGCATCTTCCAATCCTTTGAATTTTGGATTTACTGCAACTATGGCATATCCATAATCTATAGGATACATTGCAGCATCTTTTATTATTTCTTTTTGAATCTTTTCATATAATTTTTCTCTTTTACTTGAATCTTTTTCCTTTGCAGCTTCATCCCATAATTTATCGACTTCTTCATTTTTATATCCACTTACATTATTCATACTTTCAGCTTTAAATACCTGTGCATACGTAGATGGTTCTTTACCATATATATAGCCATTGAAAGCTAAATCATATTCATCTTGATGTTCTTTTTCAAATAAAGCATTAAAAAATGATGCCATATCCATTGCTTTAAGTTCTACATTTATTCCAATTTCTTTTAAATATTGTTGAACTAATAGTTCTCTAACATTATCTTTGCCTCTATACACCATAGTTAAATTGATATCTTTAAGGCCACTTTCTTCTAATAGTTCTTTTGCTTTTTCTATATTATATTCATATTTTTCAACATCATCTGTTTTATAAAGTGTTTTATCTGCAAAAAATGAATAAGCAGGTTTTGCATAGTCAGTAGATAAATAATTTGCTTTTAATAATTCATCTCTATCTAATGCATAAGCAATTGCTTTTCTTAAATTTTCATTATCAAGTTTACCACCATTTTGATTAAATATTATGTAATCTAATCTATCTTCATCAAAAGCTAAAATGTTATTACTTTCCTCAAATTTTTCCACCTTATCAGCAGTTATGCTCATAGCATCTATTTCGCCATTTTGAAGTGCAATTTCTGCTGAAGATGTCTCAGGAATTACTCTATAGACCACATTATCTAAATGAGGAGTACCTTTAAAGAAATTATCAAATTTAGAAAGAGTTATAGATTCGCCTGATTTTCTTTCTTCAAATTTAAATGAACCTGAACCAACCGGATTATTATTCACATCACTTGCTTGAATATTTTCTATATCTCCATATACATGTTCTGGGAACATTCTTATTCCACCTATAGTATCCAAAAATCCAATTTGAACTTCTGGTAATATAAACTTAACAGTTAAGTCATCTATTTTTTCTATTTTAACTTCACCTTCTGTAGTTACAAAACTATCTCTTAAATGACTTCCTTGTTTTTTATCCATAATCGTATTAAATGTAAAAACTAAATCATCAGCATCTAAAACTTCACCATCATGCCAAGTAAGTTCATCCTTTAATTTAACTTTATATGATAAATAATCTTCGGATGGTTCAACCTTTTCTGCTAACCAATAATCTATATCCTCACCTTTCAAATTATAAAGAGGAGCAAATATGTGATTTACTAAAGTTAAGGTTGTCCTATCATTACCATATAAAGGATGAATAACTCTAGAATCTGAACTAACTCTAAATATCATTTGACCTCCTTCTACTTTTTTTCCCTCATCTTCTTTTTCATTTTTTGAAACTTGTTTATCTTGTTTGTCATCTGATGAATTTTCATCTCCACATGCTATAAAAATAAACGAAGTGGATATTACTAAAATTAAAAATAAAGTTAATACTTTTTTATTCATACTTAAACCCCCATTTTTTATTTTCAAATCAAAGAAAGTATAGCATACTTTTAACTGTATTATCATTAATATTTTTAAATATAAAATCTTTAAATAATGAGCGCCACCTTGATAGATTTTATCTATGGATTATTATGTTTTACTATAATAAAAATTAAATCTTATTTTTCATTTATTATCATTCATATGATATAATATAATATCAAATTATTTTATAAGGGTGTTTTGATGTTTAATATTACTGAAGATTCTATAAAAAAATCTACCTTAAATGATAGAACATTTAAAAAGAGTATAAATTATTATAAAAATAACTATGTTAAAAATTTATTATATTATAAAAATAAATTTACCTTTTCTGCAATTGTGGAAGGTACTAAAAACTACAATGTAGATATAAATTTTGATAAAAATGGAGAATTACAACATGCAGAATGTAATTGCCCTGCTTATAGAGAATACTGGGGATATTGCAAACATATTAGTGCAACATTGTTAGATATAATGCATAAAGATAAAATTGGTACTTTTGATTCAAAAGAAAAGCGAAATAATGAACAAATTCAAAAATTACTAGATAATTACAGATTCAATTCTGATTCTAAGATTCCTATAAATATTGAATATAATTATGAATTTTACCCACATGGAACCAGTGGATATAAAAATGCATCTACTTTAAACTTAAGAATAGGTGAAGATAAACTATATGTCGTTAAAAGTATAAAGGCACTTTTTCAACATATAGAACATAATGAATCAATGGTATATGGAAAAAATTTTACTTTTGAACCTAAAATTCATAAATTTAAAGAAGAAGATCAACCTATAATAGATATGTTAAAAGAAATATATGATAATGAGAGCTATATAAATGAATATTCTTCATATGGTAGTGGTAGTTTATTTAAGGGGAAAAATGTCATATTGACTCCAAATACCCTTAAAAGATTTTTTTCTATGATGAAACAAAGAAAATTAAATGCAAGAATATATCATAATTATTATGAAAATATAGAAGTTAAAGATGACGATATAGATTTAAGTTTCTCACTTAAAGATTCCGAAAAAAACTTATCTTTAGAAATGGATTATAATGGTCTACTTGTACCATTAGATCAAAATGGTAACTACTTTTTTTCAAATAAATCTATATTAAATATCTCAGAAAAACAAAGAAAAAATTTAATACCTATATATAATCAATTAAGTAAAAATATAGAAACTTCTATAAAAATACCAAAAGAATATAGAGAAGATTTTATTTCTGAAATTTACCCTTCTATAAAAAAAATAGGGAATATAAATATTGATGAAAAAGTAAAATCATCTATTTATAATCCTGATTTAATAAAAGAAGTATATTTAGATAACGAAAATAATAATATTATAGCTAGTATAAAACTAATATATGGAGATACAACAATAGAACCTTTTTCTAAAGAAAAACGAGATTTGCAAAATGATGAAAAAATACTTCTAAGAGATCTAGAAAAAGAAAATGAAATACTAAATATATTTGAAAATGCAAATTTTAAAGTAAATAAAGATAATAATATTTATTTAGATGATGAAGAAGATATATATAACTTTTTAAATAACATGCTTCCTAAATTACAAAAACAAGCTGATATTTATTATTCTAATAGTTTTAAGAATATAGAGGTAAAAACCTCTTCTGCTTTTTCTGGAGGTATAAGATTAAATGAAAAAACAGATATGTTAGAATTCAACTTTGAAATTGATGGAGTAAATGATGATGATCTAAGAGAGATATTTAATTCAATAAAGAAAAATAAAAAATACTATAGATTAAAAGATGGTTCATTTTTACCTCTTAGTATAAATAACCTAACTCATATGTCAAACATTATAGATAATCTTGATTTAGATTTAGATAATTTTAATAACTCTATAATTGAAATACCAAAATTCAATTCACTCTATTTGGATAGTGAGTTTCAAGGAGAGTTTAATTATATTAATAGAAATTTAGCATTTAAACAACTTGTCCAAAATATAAAAGAACCAAAAGATATGGAATTTTCACCTCCTGAGGATTTGACAAATATCCTTAGAAATTATCAAATGGTTGGATTTAAATGGTTAAAAACACTATCAACATATTCCCTAGGTGGAATACTTGCTGATGATATGGGACTTGGAAAGACCCTTCAAGTATTATCATTTCTATTAAGTGAGAAAAAAGAAAAAGGATCTAAACCTTCACTAATAATTGTTCCTACATCCCTTGTATACAATTGGGAAGATGAAAAAAATAAATTTGCAAAAAATTTAAATACTCTTGTGATTTCAGGAGATAAAAACTCACGAAAAGAAATGATAAATCAAATAAATGAATATGATTTAATAATCACTTCTTATCCTTTAATAAGACGTGACTCCGAATTATATAGTGATTTTAATTTTAGATATTGCATTTTAGATGAAGCTCAGCATATAAAGAATCCAACTTCTCAAAATGCAAAATCAGTAAAAATGATAAATTCCGAAAATAACTTTGCTTTAACAGGAACACCAATTGAAAACTCACTTACTGAATTATGGTCTATTTTCGATTTTATAATGCCAGGATATCTATTTAGTCACAATAAATTTATGAAAAAATTTGAAAAACCTATAATAAAAAATGATAATAATGAAGCTTTAGATACTTTTAAAAAACATATTACTCCATTTATTCTTAGACGATTAAAAAAGGATGTATTACAAGAATTACCTGAAAAAATAGAACATAAAATAACAGCAGAACTTACAAATGATCAAAAGAAAGTATATCTTAGTTTCTTAAATGAAATCAAAGGTGAAATCAAATCAAGTATAGCTGAAAAGGGATTTAATAAGTCTCAAATGAAAATATTAGCAGGACTTACAAGACTTAGACAAATTTGTTGTCATCCTAATACTTTTATAGAAAATTATAATGGATCAAGTGGAAAGTTAAAATTGCTGGAAGAAATATTAGATGATACTTTAGAAAGTAATCATAGAATACTTCTATTCTCTCAATTTACATCAATGCTATTTATTATAAAAAAATTATTAAAATCTAAAAATATAAAGTATAAATACTTAGATGGAAGTACAAAATCAGAAGAAAGAAGAGAATTAGTAAAAGAGTTCAATAATGGAGAGGGAGATGTATTCTTAATTTCACTTCGTGCAGGTGGAACAGGACTTAATCTTACTGGTGCAGATACTGTTATTCACTTTGATCCTTGGTGGAATCCTGCAGTAGAAAATCAAGCTACAGATAGAGCACATAGAATTGGCCAAAAAAATACTGTTCATGTGATGAATCTTATAACTAAAGGAACCATTGAAGAAAAGATATATGAGCTTCAAGAAAAAAAGAAAAAAATTGTAGATTCAGTTATAAAACCAGGTGAAAAAATGGTATCAAAAATGACAGAAAAAGAATTAAGAGATATATTTGGAATATAATCGGGTAAAACTATTCTAGAGGAGACGATTTGATGGAAACTAAAGTTGAAAATATGGTTAAAAAAGATAAGAAAAAAGCATTGGAATATATTAAAAATAAAGAAAAAGGTAAAAAACTTATTGATGAAGCTGTTCATAAAGCAAGAAATGAAGATAGTGGAACAAAAGAATTTAAAAGTGATCTTAAAATAAGTATATCCATGTTTAAGTCTTTTCTCTCTGGAGAATATAGGAATATCTCCAAGAAAACAATAATCTCTATAGTTGCCGCAATACTTTATTTTGTAAATCCTTTTGATGTAGTTCCAGACTTCATAATATATGCAGGATATATTGATGATGCTCTAGTATTTTCTATGTTACTTCGTAGCATAAAAAAAGAAATTGAAAACTATAAAAAATGGCAAAGTATGAAAGAATATTAATACATTTTAATCATCTTTTCTGTAAATAATATTAATACCCCCAGTTAAAAGGATGATCTATATGGACAAAAATATTGAAGAAAAATATATTATAAATACAAAAAATAAAGAAAATTTTTCTATTATTGAGAACAATGTCAATGCAAATATATTCCCTTTAGATATGTTAAGAGATATAGATTATATAGATCCTAAAAAATTCAGATAAACTCCTATAGAAATCAAAAGGATTCTCCAACAAATTGGAGAATCCTTTTTCTATGATTAATGAGGAAGTATAGTAAATCTCAATATAAATAATATAGCAAGTACATATATTGCAGGATGAACTTCTTTTCCTTTTCCTGTTGTTATTTTTGTTATAGGATAAAATATAAGTCCTGCTGCAATACCATTTGCAATACTATAACTAAAAGGCATAATAGCCATTGTTAAAAATGCAGGTAATGCTTCTGAAAAGTCTTCAAAATCTATATGTTTAATACTTGTCATCATTAATACTCCAACTACTATAAGTGCAGGTGCAGTAGCTTCAGCTGGTACCATTCCTACAAGAGGTGCTAAAAATAATGATAATAAGAATAATATACCTGTTGTAACAGCAGTAAGTCCAGTTCTTCCACCTTCACTAACTCCTGATGCACTTTCTACAAATGTAGTTGTAGTAGATGTACCAAGAAGTGCTCCTACTGATGTTGCAATTGAATCAGCAAAAAGTGCTTTATTCATATTCTTAAGTCTTCCGTCTTCTTGTATAAATCCTGCCTTTGCTCCAGTTCCAACAAGAGTTCCTATAGTATCAAACATATCTACTAAAGAAAATGATATAACAACTGTTACAACACTCATTATTGCTCCAATTAATCCAACTTCACCTAAGTTTAATAATCCAACAAAATCTGCTTTAAAAAGTGTCGGTGCAATACTTGGAATTGAAAAACTAAAATCTGTAGGTACAGTTGTAACACCTAGTGGTATGCTTATAATTGTAGTTGCAATTATTCCAATAAGAATTGAACCTTTTATTCCTCTTGTCATAAGTACTCCAATTATTAAAAGTCCTATAATTGTTACAATTGTTGCGTTTTGAGTGAAATCTCCAAATCCAATTAATGTTGCTGGATTATCCACTATAATATGTCCTTGTTGAAAACCAATTAATGCTATAAATAAACCAATACCACCACCAATTGCTCTTTTAAGTGAATCTGGAAGTGCATTTACTATTGCTTCTCTAAGTCCTGTAATTGTTAAAATTATAAATAATATTCCAGAAATAAATACTGCTGCAAGTGCTTCTTGCCAAGTATATCCAAGTCCTAAAACAACTCCATAAGTAAAAAATGCATTAAGACCCATTCCAGGTGCTAGTCCAAATGGTAAATTTGCATATAACCCCATTATTAGAGTACCTATTGCACCAGCTACACATGTTGCTACAAATATTGATCCTACTATAGGATCTTCAAATCCAATACCAGCTGCTGCATCTCCTAGAGCACCTGCTTCATTCATACCTGCTAATTTTAATACATTAGGATTTACAAAAATAATATAAGCCATAGTTACAAATGTAGTAATACCAGCCATTATTTCTGTTTTTACATCTGTTTTGTTCTCTTTTAATTTAAAAAATGAATCCATTATAATACCTCCTCTAATTTAAATAAATAAAAAAACTCTAAAGATAAACACTATAAGTGTTCATCTTTAGAGTTAAATTCAAAGACACACACTCATAGTCTAAGAATTTACGGTTCTTAGGTAGAAACTTTCTGGCCATATTCCAGATTATTATATGAGTATCACTATTTAATTCTAAAATTATACTAACAGATATATTAAAATAAGTCAATAGAAAAAACGAATATTTTTTTATTAATTTAGGTTAATGTTTTGATTATCTTTTTCACAAGTAATAAATCCTTGGATTTATTTGTTATTATAATTACCTCTAACCAAAAAAAATATGGAAATTAATATTAGTTATATATTAATACATCTGCTTTTTTTCTTATATCAAGTTCTTTAAAATATTTATTTTCCAATGGAATCCAAATATCTCTAAACTTTTTATACATATCTTTACCATTTCTATCTATTATTCTTTCTTTTTGAGTATCATCATCAATATCAAAAAATATTTTTAAATTATAGTAATTTATAAGCTCAGGATGCATGCTATATACTCCTTCTATTATATTTAACTTTTTTGGAGTAACAGTTCTGTATTCTGTTAATTCTTGTACCTTACAATTAAAAATTTGATATTTAAAACAATTATTTTTATTAATATTTTCTAATATCTCTTCTTTAAAACGAGTATAGTCTACATTTCCCCCTGCCTCTTGTAATCTTTCTTTAGTCTTTAATTTAGCTGGCAAAAAGAAATCATCCATATGAAATAAATTACAATCATATTTTTTATTAAGTAAATCAGAAAAACTACTTTTACCTGCTGCACTTTTTCCATCTATTGCTACTAAAACTTTGTATTTATATTCCAGGAGCTTGTCTATATTTTTAAATATAATTTCCTTTGAACTCATATTATATAATACCTACTCGTTCTAATCTGATAACTATTATTGGAACAAGTATTAATTGAATAATAATACCTATTATAGAATTAGCAAATGCCCCTGTTATAAACATATTTATAGTGAAACTTGTATTATTTAAAAAGAATAAAAAGTAACTAACTATTCCCCAAACTATTCTTCCACTAATCATTGCAACTATTAGTGATATAAAAACAGATATTTTGCTCTTTTTTAACATACTATATAATAGTCCTGTAACTAATCCATATATACCTAATTCAAAAGCCATAGCTATAGCAACTGGAAATAATGGTGGCATACCAACTAAAGCACTTCTAAGTAAAGGAGTTATAATTCCAACTAAAAGACCATATTTCCACCGTACTATAAAACCAGCTAGTAATACAGGTATATGCATAGGTAATAAATTAACACCTAAACTTTGAATATTGCCTGTCATATATGGAAGTAAAATACCAAGTGCAATAAACACTCCTGATAATGTAATTTTATTAACTGTCTTCTTCAAATTTTCACCTCTAATTGTATATTTTTTATTTGCATAAATTATTATAACATAAAAATCCATCCAAATTTATTTTTACTATTGCTATCTTTTATTTAATTTTAATTTTTCTTTTACTTTTTTTATATTTTCATCATCTTTAAAATCATAACCTTTCATCATTCCCCCCCCTTTAATGATATTATTTGCATCTTTTATAAGCTGATTTAATCTCTCTATTTCCCTTTTTAAAAGTTTTTTCCCATTATCATTTATTATGTATATTTTTTTATTATCTTTTTCTGTAACTATATCAATATAACCTGCATCTAAAAATCTACCAAGCAAATTATATAATGTCCCTGGACCAACTACTACTCTTTCATCTGTAAGTTCTTTAATAAAATTCATTATCTCATAACCATGTCTTTTTTCATATAAACTCAATAGTACATAAAACATTGGTTGAGTAAGTTTATCAAAATATCTCATATCATTCACTCCTAATTGTATTGACTATCGATATACTTATATTATATATCGGTGGTCGATATAATGTCAATATTTTCAAAATAAAAACAGACTAAAGTTTTAGTCTGTAAATAATCTAATATTCTCCTCTACCAACTTTTAATGATATTAACCAAAATGGAACTAAAAATACTATCACAAAAAAGTCCAATAATACATCTAAATCTCCATCAAAATATAAATCATTTAATACATTTGTAATTAAAAATGTTAATCCCATAATAAAAATATTAAGGGATAGATCTTTTGATAATTTCTTTTTATCCTTTACTTTTTTAGTATCTTTACTTCTTTTAGTATAGCCCATTAAAAATATATATTCTTTTTTATATATTAATAGTGCTAAAAGCATTATTAATATACTTAAGACTATATCTAGCATTTGGCTACCCCCCTTGTATCCAAATTATATATTTCTTCTATAATGTCTATAGTCTTTATTTATATCTTCTATTGATTTCATTTGTATGATATACATCTAATCCTTTTGAAATTAAATTATTTGAAATAATAAGCGTATTACATCTCCACGGAACTGCTTCTTCACCATATAGCATACCTTTTGTTCTTTTGCTAATGATATTAATTCATCTATGTATTTTCTACTTTTTCTTCTACAATCCAATTCTTTCATATGAATATATTTGATATCATGTTCTGGTACCCATTTTTCCATATTTTCTTTATTAAATTGAGGCACATGTTTGCTGTCTGGATATGATCTTACATCTACTAATACTTCTATATCATATGATTCTAAAATTGAAATAAATTCTTTTTTCAAAGAGTAGAATGATCTATTATATATATTATATAACTCCTTTTATATTACTTCAATAATTTATATGACCGTATTTTAAAATAATAAAATTGTAATTCCATAAAAATCATCTAAATATATGATAAGATTATATATAGACATTAAAAATTAAAGGAGATAGAAATGTTTATTGAAAATTATAATGTAGTAAAAAAATCACAATGGACAGGTAGAATTGATAGCGAAGATGATTTTGATAGTTTTAGGTGGCATCAATGGATGAAATCTATTGATTTAAATGATCAAAACTTGAAATCATATGAAGGAAAATTAGGTTTCGCTCTACTTGGATTTGCATGTGATATAGGTGTTAAATTAAACAAAGGAAGAACTGGAGCAGCTAAAGGACCTAAGAGTATTAGAAAAGAACTTTCTAACCTTCCTTGGCAATCTTCAAAGGATGTAGAGATTTTTGATTCAGGAGATATCACTTGTGAAAATTGCACTTTAGATGAAGCTCAACACTCACTTTCAAAGGCAGTAGAAAAAATATTAAGTTTAAATTTATTTCCTATATTATTAGGTGGAGATCATAGTATTGCTTTTGGTCATTATAAAGGAATATTTGATTATTTAAAAGATAAAAATGAAGAAAAAAATATAGGTATAATAAACTTTGATGCTCATTTTGATTTAAGACCTTATAAAAAAGGTGGTACTTCTGGTACTATGTTTAATCAAATAGCTGATATAACTGATGCTCATGATATAAATTATTCTTACTTTTGCTTGGGTATTCAAAAGCATAGTAATACTTTAAGCTTATTTAAAACTGCTGATAAATTAGGTGTAGAATATATACTTGCAAAAGATATCATTAATATGGATTATTACTCAATCATAGAAAAATTAGATGATTTCATAAAAGATAAAGATCATCTATATGTTACACTTTGTTCAAATGTGTTTTCATCTGCTTTTGCTCCTGGTGTAAGTGCTCCTCAAGCATTAGGGCTTTACCCAGACAATGTATTAAACTTTTTAAAATATTTATTGCGTTCTAAAAAAGTTATATCTTTTGATATAGCTGAAGTTTCTCCTAGATTTGATCTAGATAATACTACTGCAAATTTAGCTTCTGTTATGATTTTTGCAGTTGTAAATACTCTTTCTAAAATAATGTAAAAAATCACCGACATTTTTGTCGGTGATTAATTTATTATAATAAAAACACTGTAAGTATATTTTTGAAAACTTTTTAAATATCTTTTTATTTTTCTAAGGTTTTCTCATATGCAAACCTTTCACTTCCATCTTTAATATATATAATTCCACAATATTTAAATCCGTTTTTCTTTAAAAATTTCTGCATGGATTTGTTTTTTCTATGAGTATCTATTTTTATACTATATATATTTTTCTTTTTACTTAAAGTTTCTACTTCTTTTAAAAACTCAGTTGACATACCAGAGCTTTTATAGTCCATATCTATAGCTATTCTATGAATTACTGCATATTTATCATGGGTAAGCCACTCACCTTCATATATATTATCATAAGTTTCTTCACCTTCAAAATTAACTGATCCTGTTACATATATTTTTTGATTTTGTTCCAATAAATAACTATATCCATTGTTTATATCTTCTTTTATTGTATCACTATTTGGATATCCATTTGTCCATTGAGGTATTCCTTCACTATGCATATAATTTTGTGCTTTTGTTATTATATCCATTATTTCATCTATATCTTTAAATTCTGCTAATCTAAATTTCATGTTTTCCTCCTTTACTTGAATTGCCTTGAATTTTATTTCTAATACTCATCATCTTGTGATCAGTTTGTGCAATAGTATTTGCACATCTTTTAAGTTCTTTTTCAATTTCCTTTGAATCTTCTATACCTTTTTTATACTTTAATTCATGCTCAAGGCTTGCCCAAAAATCCATTGCAACTGTTCGGATTTGTATTTCTACTCTTATCCATTGCTTACTATCTGAAAAGAAAACAGGAATTTCAATTATCATATGATAACTTCTATATCCATTAGGTTTAGGATTCTTTATATAATCTTTAACTCTAATTAATTTAATATCATCTTGTTTTGTAAGCATATCTGAAATTTTATATACATCATCTATAAAAGAACAGACTACTCGTATTCCAGCAACATCATTTAACGAATTCATAATTGATTCAATACTAATTTCTTTTTCTAGTCTTTCCAACTTATTCACTATGCTAAGTGGCTTTTTAACTCTAGATTTAATAAATTGTATTGGATTTTTTCTATTACCTATAGATAATTCATCATTAAGTATGGTAAGTTTTGTAGTCACTTCTCTAATAGCAGATTGATACATCATCATAAGTTCTCTAAAATGAGACATACCTTCAAAGAATTTTTCTGGATCATTAGGTAATGATGATTTATTTAAAACTATTTTATTAAAATCTTTATTTATCATTTGCTTTCACCTCATATAATACTTTTATACTTAGTCTAATAATCATATCTAAGTATATTTATTCTATGTACAATTATATCATCTTTTTAGAAATACTAAAATACAAATAAGTTCTTAATTCGTTTTAAAATGAATTAAGAACTTATAATTATTTAAATATATTTTTTTAAAATTCCTTAGCTTCATATATGAATTTAGATACAAATAAAGATATGAAATAAAGTAAAATGCTCGTTCCAAATAATGTTATACTAAGTTGGTTTAGATTTAGAGTCAATAACTTTTTAACTAAACTAATATCCAATATATTAATATCATATCTATTTAATATATTAGGAGTTAATATAATCATCATATAGAATATAGCATTAACTATTTGAGCTTTTCCTATATTGTAATATTGAAATGGAATATTAAATACTAAGTATATTATTATTAGAGAACTTATTATAGATATCTCAACTAATCCTAAAGAATTGCCTGATACATCATCAAATAAAATTCTACTTATATTTGATGATAAATATATAATCATAGAAATTGCAATTATATATATTATCATAAATAAATATCTAGCTTTAACTACATCAAATTTTTTAACAGGCATTGATACTATTAACGTGTTTGAATTTTCCTTATATTCTTTAGTAGTTATTCTAGCTGTAATAAGATATATACTAATAACAATTGAAAATCCATATATAAAATTAGATTTATATATATTACTTACAGAAGTTCCCATATAGCCACTTCCTATAGCTATTATTAGTATAATTAAATTCATAAATCCAAGTACTCTTATATCTTTCATTATAAGCTGCTTCATAAATATCCTCCTAATAAAATTTTCTAGTAGTATATAATGTTATGGAAATACCCATTGATATAAAATATATAACTGAAATTATAGCAGACACAATTAATAAATTATTAAAATTTGAAAAATCTAGTCTAGTAAAATTTCTAGATACATAATTTATTGTTGTTATATTTACAAAAAACATTAAAAAGAGAAGTGTATTAATGAATTTTGCAATTTTAGGTGAAAATTTAAATTGTGTTGGTAGTGAAACAGATGATACTACTATAGTAAGACCAAATGCAAATACCAAGGTAATAATATCAATTTTACTACTATCTAAAATGCCTATGATATTCATAATCCAGATATAAACTAAACTATAGATAGTTCCTAATATGAAACTTATAATTATATTTATATATTTGCTAATCACTATATCTGTTTTCTTTACTGGCAATGATTGAATAAATATATGAGGCTTATCTTCTATTTCGTATGAAAAAGGTGTCGTAATAATCATATGACAAAATCCAAATGTAGAAAATAAAAATATCTTACTTATACTTTCCGTTCCAAATGCTAAAATTATAAATGGTACATATATTAAAAGCATTAACAATATAGACTTATTTGAAAGACTAACTATAATATCTTTCTTTATTAAATTAAGCATACTTACCTCCTCACTGTATAAAACATTATATCTTCAAGAGATGGCTTTTCTACCAATATTTTATCTTTAGATAATTTTTTAATAAAATCTTCATTATCTGTAAGTGCTTCAAATCCTACTGTAGTTTCTCTAACACCTATAAACTTAATTCTATTATTTGAATTTAATATTTCTTTTCCACCTTTTATTATTCTATATGTTTCTAATATTTCATCTTTTGGTTTTGTAAAAACTATTTCTCCATCATTTATAAATGTTATATAATCAGCTATCTTTTCAAGATCTGTAGTTATATGAGTTGAGAAAAATATAGATTTATTCTCGTCTTGTATGACATCATATAATATATCTAATATTTCTCTTCTAAATACTGGATCAAGACCTGATGTAGGTTCATCCATTATGATTAAATCTGCATTATGTGATAATGCAAGACTTAATGAAAATTTCATCTTCATACCTTTTGAAAGTGTCTTTATTTTTGAATTTTCATCTAAAGAAAACTTTTTTATGTATTCCTTAAATACTTTTTCATCCCACTTACTATAAAATGGTGCCACTATATTTTTCATTTGTTTTATAGTTAAATCTTCATAAAAATATGATTCATCATATACAAACCCTATTCTTTCTTTTACTTTTCTTTCGAATTTTTTGTTATCAAGTCCAAATATTTCAATACTACCTGAATCCATTTTTATCAAATTCATTATTAATTTTATAGTAGTAGTTTTACCTGCTCCATTTGGTCCAATAAAGCCCATAATATAACCTGGTTCAAGATTAAATGAAATATTTTTTAATTTAAAGTTCTTAAATTCTTTATTCAAATTTTGTAATTTTAACATATTATACCTCCTCAAATAAAATCCTTAGCATTTCTTCTATTTCTCTATAATTAAGTCCTAGTAATTTTGATTCATTGACCACTTCTACTAATTTTTCTTCTATAATTTTTAGCTTTTTCTCTTTCATCAGTTCTTTATTTTGCATGGCTACAAAAGAGCCTTTTCCTTGTATAGTCTCTATAAAACCTTCTTTTTCTAACTCTTCATATGCTCTTTTAGTAGTGATTACAGATATTTGTAAACCCTTTGCAAGTCCTCTTATAGAAGGTAATCCTTCTCCTACTTCTAATTCTCCTTTTATTATCATAGATTTTATTTGGCTAGATATTTGTTCATATATAGGATCATTTGAAGAATTGGATACTATAATTCGCATACTCCACCTCTCTTTACTGTTTACTATGTATATACTGTTTATATATTATATGTACAGTATATGTTTAAAATTATATTTTGTCAAGAATAAATAAACAATAAAAAATATGCTATTTAAATAGCATATTTTTATTAATTATTTGAATTTATGAGGTTTTTCTACTCTCATTTCTAGAATATATCCACATTCAGTACAAATATCAGCTACTATATTTGATCCAAGGGACATAAATGTATTATTTACAGGAAGCATCTTTCCATGTCCTATTTGTTTACCTTGACCTATTTCTTTACTTCTACATTTTGGACATACCTTATTTTCTATCATAATATATTAACTCCCTTATTTATATTCATCTATTATTTCTTCTAAAATTTCTGCACCTTTTATTATTAAAGGTTTGCATCCTTCATTTTCATCTCTTTTTGTTTCCTTTATGATCTTACAATCAGTATTTTCAAATTCTTTTTCAAATTCCTCTACCCATCTTCTTGTTATTTCTTTCATTTTAGAATTTAAACTTGGCTTATCTTCTGTAAACATAACTCCTATAGCTGCAGCTCCTCCTGTAATAATTCCACAAGTTTTTTCAGAACATAGACCTCCACCAAAAGGTGTAATAGCCTTTAAAGTTTTTGAATCTAAGTTTAAATTATAATAGTCATTACAAGAATTTAGTATTATTTCTGCACAGTTATAATGATAAAGTTCTTTTTTATCTCCATATTTAAGTTCTGATTCAATATATTTTTTAGCTTCATCTTTTAACATATTTTAAGCTCCTTTCTACAAATTTATATTCTTTTCAAGTTTAATAAACTTTATATCTTTTTCATCTTTATTATTTTAATTATATTAAATTTTAATTTTTTTATTAATAAATCAAGATTATCTATTATTTGTCTTATACTTTTGTTGAATCATAATATATTATATCATTTATTGTCTATTTATTAATCATATATTTAATATTTTGATAATAAACTCACATAAAGTCTTAGACCTTTAATTTAGACCTAAGACTTTATGTGAGTTTACTATTTAATTTTTATTTAACTATTAATACATTAGTTTTTACATGATTTAAAACTTTATGTGAAACACTTCCAACCATTGCTCTTGAGAAAGCTCCAAGTCCTCTACTTCCCATTACAACTAAATCATAGTTTTCTTCCTCTACTTCTCTTATTATTTCGTCTCCAGGATTTCCTTTTCTCAATTTAGTTTTTACTTCTCCTTTAAAATCATCAAATAATTTTAATGATTCTTGTAAAATAACTTCTCCTGACTGAATTAAGCTTTCATTTATTTCTGCATTATAGTATTGTTCTGTCACATAAGGAGTTATCATTAGATTTTGTACTACACTTAGTATATCTAACTTTGCATCTAATGCTTCTGCTAATTTTTTAGCTTCAAGTAATGCTTTTTTAGAATTGTTTGAACCATCTGTTGTAACTAAAATTTTTTTCATTCTTACACTCCTCCTTTAGAATCTTATAATTTAAATGAAACTTGTTCTATTATATTAATACCCCTTTTAAATATATATTTATCATATCTTTATTATTAATATTGTTAAATTTATTCATATATCTATATTATTTTAAATATCAGATATATTTATATTAAAATCATTTAGTTCTATACATCTTTATATTCAAGTATATCACCTGGTTTATATTTTAACTCTTTACAAATTGCTTCTATGTTGAAAATCTAATGACTATTGCTTTGTTGTTTTTGAGTATTGATAAATTCAAATTTGTAATACCTACTCTATCTGATAATTCGTTAAGGCTCATCTTTCTTTTAGCCATCATTACGTCTAGATTTACAATGATCAATACAATTTCTCCTATACAGTCAAATCATTTTCTTGTTTGATTTCCATAGCCATTCTAAATACATCACTTAATATAAGAGATAAAATACTTAGAACTAAATATAAGAAAAATATAGGTTTTAAAGAACCATATTGTGTTGACATAATTTCGAATCCTAAATTAGTTGGCTTAGGATAATTTATAATAGCATCTGTAACTCCAACAATAAAAATATAGTAACCAATTCTTTTGAAATAAGTAATATTATTAATGTTAAAAGGATTTTTATCTCTTATTAATTTTAAAATCTTTTTCAACGTAAATGTAATCATAAAATAACTACCAAAAAATATTAATCCCAATATAATCTCTAAAATAATATTTATTATATTTCTATCTGCTGTCTTAAACGCAGAAAAGATTAAAATTATAAAAAGTAATGTAGTAAATACTAATATGATATTAAGAAATCCATTTAAAAATCTAATTCTTTTTTTGTTCTTCATGATAAATCTCCTTTCAATTGTTATATTACATTATATTATACTATATTATTTGTTGTTATTCAATAAATATTTAACGATTTAAAATAATATATGTTCTTATTTATATTTAAGGATATTCTATTAAACAGTTATTATCAGTTAGATCCTTATATGAAAATATCCGGTGATTTCCTACCTTTAAATTCATATTCAAGTTCTCTTTTATGTCTTAAGTACCCTTCATCATCAAAATATTTTGAATTAGTAGGACATCTTTTTATACATGCTCCGCATTTTATACATATTCCATTTAGGATACTTACATCTTCATAATCAATTGAACCCATAGGGCAAATTTCCACACATAGTTTACAATCTATGCATGTATTATTAGTTTTAGGTGTAATCTTTCTTATATCTACTGGGTTTCCTACTTCATCCTTTGGGATATAATATTTTCTATAAGGATGAAGTCCTTTTATATTTAAATCTTTATCTATATTCTTTTTTATTTTATTATATATTTCATCTCCAAAATTTCTAGCAATAGATAAGTCACTAGCATCTGGTCTATTCTTTGCTAAAGTATAAGAAAAACTGTGCTCTCCTATAAAACTTGCAGCAGCTATTACATCAAATCCATTATTACTTAATATATCATTTAACTCTATTAAAGCATCATCATAATTTCTATTTCCATATAGAACTATGGGGATAGCTTTGCTTCTTTTACCTTTTATAGAATTTAAATATTTCAAAAGTACATTTGGTACTCTTCCTGCATATACTGGAATCCCTATTAAAAGTATGTCATTTTCAGAAAATAAAACACTATTTTTTCTTATGTCTGGTAATGTAAAATCAATAGTATCTCCTTTTAATATATCTATATTCTTTAACAATTTTTCGGCTATTTCATCCAACACCTTTTTAGTTGTACCAGTAGCACTAAAATACATTGTATTTAATTTCTTCAAAATTAATCCCCCTTCTAAAATTAAAATATAAGTTCCATTTTTAAATCAGATTCTATGTATTTATTGTTTTCAAAGGCTACTTCTTTAAATCCAATCCTTTTATATAAATCTATGGCGTATTTTAATATATGATTTGAAAAAAGAATAACTTTTATAGCCTTATTTTGTTTTGAAATATATAGACACTTTCTTATGAGTATTTCTCCTATATTTAACCCTTGATATTTTTTAGTTACAGAAAGTTTTACTATTTCAAAGGTATCATCATTAATCTTCATTAATGATACAGTCCCTACTATTTCTTCACCATATTGAGCTAAAAATATAAACCCACCTTTGTCTAAAATAATTTCTTTAGGATTATTTAACATCTTTTCATCTTCTGGTTCTAATAATTTATATTTTTCAAGCCATTCATAAGAAAGTCTTTTTAAATTATCATGATATTTTTCTTGATAATTAATTATTTTCATTTCACTCATATTAAATTCTCCATTCATTGATACTTATAATTATTTGTATATATAGTATATAATAAATAATAGTTATAAAAGTTTATTAGTTTGAAAGTATTTAGTCACATTTGCTCCTCAAGCTTTTATTTTATATCATATTATATCACTTATTAAGTCAGTTTTATATTTGATATTTAACACTTATTATGTGATAATACGATTAGAGAAATTTAATATATAAGAAATAGGAGATAATTATGTTAATTGAAAGAATGAAAGATTTTTATAAAAAGAGTAAAATAACATTTATATTTTTAACTATAATGATAATTTATTTTATATTTATTACTTTAAATGGTGGATCTACAAATAATGAAACACTTGTAAGATATGGTGCTTTATTCCCTCCTTTTATTTTAAGATATAATGAATATTACAGATTTATAACTTCAATTTTTATTCATATAGGAGTTACGCATATATTTTTCAATGGGTATGCTCTGTATATATTTGGACCTCAAATTGAAAGGCTTATGGGAAGTACTAAGTATTTACTTTTTTTCTTATTGACAGGAATAGGAGGAAACTTAGCTACTTTTTTCTTTAATTTTCTTACTTTATCTGCAGGAGCTTCTGGAAGTTTATTTGGATTATTTGGAGCCTTTTTATACTTAATTCATCGTCACAAAAATATGGTTACTCCAGAAGGTAGAAAAAGTATATTAAGTCTTCTTGGAATAAATTTAGCACTAACAATATTTATACCAAGTATAAGTGTTACAGCTCATATTGGGGGCCTTGTTATAGGGTATTTACTTTCTTATGTGTTTATTAAATAATATAATTTTAAATTTAAGGTGATATTTATGAAATATAAAAAAGTTGTAAAAGGAATATTTTTAAAAAGACCAAATAGATTTATTGCTCAAGTATTAATAGATGGAAAAGAAGAAACTGTACATGTTAAAAATACTGGAAGATGTAAAGAATTACTTGTACCAGGAGCTAATATAATACTAGAGGATTGTTCTCATAATAAAAATAGGAAAACAAAATATTCATTAATCGCTGTTTGGAAAAATGATATCCTTGTAAATATGGATTCTCAAGTACCTAATAAAGTTGTCTACGATGCAATAATTCAAAATAACATAAAAAAATTACTTAACTTGAATTTAGTAAAAAGAGAAGTAACATATGGTAATTCAAGGTATGATATATATTTTGAAAATGAAAATGAAAAAGGATTTATTGAAATAAAAGGTGTCACCTTAGAAAATAATGATATTGCAATGTTTCCTGATGCTCCAACTTTACGAGGAACAAAGCATGTACTTGAAATGATTGATGCTGTAAAGAATGGATATAGAGGAATTATATTTTTCTTAATTCAAATGAAAGGACCAAAAGTCTTTAGATTAAATAAAGAGATGGATAAAAAATTTTCTGATGCTGTAAAGTTTGCAAATGAAAAAGGAGTAGAAGTACTTGTATACGATTCTATTGTTACTGAAAATAGTATATCTATAGGATCACAGATTAAAATAGATTTTAATATATAAAAGGCTTTAAACTTCTAATTAGAAGTTTAAAGCCTTTTGTTTGTTACTTTCGTATTAAATTGTTTTGTTAAAGTTAACAAATCAGCATTATTTGAAACTGCTTTAGAAATAAGATGATTATAGTAGGAGTATCTAAATATACCTATTTTATATTTTTTATAACTCTTAAAAGATCACTAAATACTCCATATGCTGTCTGTTCTATTTCTGGATCATGTTCTACTATTGTTAAGTCTCTCATTAAATCAGTAGTTATAGTTACAACTGATGAAGTTCCTTTTATATTTGAATATATATCATCTTTACCTATTTCTTTTGGCTCAACTTTTCCAATAACTTTACCATTTTTTATAGAACCATGACATATAAGTTTTATTACATTTCCTTTTTTATTTACATATTCTATTTGTTCATCTGTAATATCTTCTATTCCTTTTCTTTCTATATCAACAGGTGTTATATTTGCTCCCATAAGTACATTTAAAAGTACTGCAGTCTTTGCTGCAGCATCCCAACCTTCTATATCCATAGCTGGATCTGCTTCTATAAATCCCCTTTTCTTTCCTTCTACTATTACATCATCATATGCTTTTCCTTTTGCTGTTTCTTCTAATATGAAATTTGTAGTAGAGTTTAATATTCCATTTACTTCTGTTACTTTACAAAGATCTAAAGTTTCATCTACAAGATTAAATACAGGTGTTCCATCCATTACTGTTGTTTCATAATAAAATAAGCTGTTTTGTCTTTTGGCTAAATCTCTTAACTCTTCATATGCCCATGCAATTGGACCTTTGTTTGCAGTTATTGCATGTTTTTTTCTATTAAGTGCTGCCTTAATATGATCTATTGCAGGTTGTCCTGTGAAAATTTTAAGAGGTGTTAAATTCCATAATCACATCATAATTTATCTTTTCTGCAATTTCTATTGAATTTAAATTAGAATATCCTTTTCTGACTTCATCAAAATGATTTAAATTACTAATATCAGATAATGCTGATTTTAAATCAATACCATTTTCATCTACCATACTACCTTTGCTATTTGTAACTATTGCAACTACTTTTACATCATATTTATATTTATCTAATATTTCCCCATGTTTATCCATTAGTAATTTTGCAAACGCTTTACCAGCACTTCCAAAACCAAGCATTGCTATTTTTAATTCTTTTGTCATTTTACATTCCCCTTTTTATTTATAGACAGTTTGAAACTTTGTCAGATATATTATAACATTTAATTTAATATATTCTTACTATTTTTAGATAAAATTTACTTTTTCTCTTTTTTGCTTATTATTTTTAAATATTTCATTGCTGGTCCTTCTATTACTTCTCCTTTAGCATTAAAACGAGAACCATGACATTTACAATCCCATGTTTTGTCTCCATCATTCCATCCAAGGTTGCACCCTAAATGAGTACATGATAAATCTAAATGATAAATTTCTCCATTACTATCTTTAAACACACCAATTTTTTTATCATCTTTTTCATAAGTAAGTGCCTCTTATTTTTCTAAATCATCAATTTTTTCTTTAGAAGTAGAGCTACTTGGCTTTTCTTTAGATTTCTCTTGTTGAATCTCTTCTATTTCTGGTATTTCCCTATGAGGATTGAATAATTCTTTATATGGATTGTCTTTCTCTTCAATAGTATCTGCTAAAATTTTTCCGCTTATTGCTGAATTAGCTAATCCCCATTTACTAAGTCCTGTTACTACATATACGTTTTTTCTATTAGGATCACTAAGTCCTACAAAAGGCATTCTGTCTTTTGTTAAGTAATCATGGGAAGAAAAATATGATATAACATCTTTAACTCCAAAAGTTTCTTTTGCAAAATCCACTATAGATTTATATCTTTCGAAATCAGAAGTTCCTGTCCCAAGAGTATGACTTTCTCCACCAACTAACATATATTTTTTACCTTCTACATCTACTGAACGAAATGTCCTTCTTGGATCATCGTGGCTAATATACATGCCACCTGGATATTCATCATCTAATTCATATATAGTAGCAAGAGACATTTCTGGATCCATATTAGTATAGTATTTATCTGGATCATCCACTGGATAATGTGATGCACATATAGCTTTTTTACAATTTATAGTTTTACCTGTTTCTGTTTTTAATGATACTGTTTGTCCATCATTTACCTCTGTAACCATTGTATTTTCATATATAGAAACTTTCATTTTTTCTAATTATTTAAGTACTCCAGATAAAAACATAACTGGATGAAATTCATATTGTTTATGCATCACTATTCCAGCTTCTATATCTAAATCAACAGGTAATTTTTCTACCAATTCTCCATCAATAGATAAATTTTCATAGGCTTTAGCTTCTTTTTTTATATGACTTACTTTAGATTTATCTATAGTATATACATAAGCATCTTGTTCTTTTAATTCACATTTTATATCATGTTTTTTTGCTATATTCTTGATAATCTCAATACCTTCCATATTTGCATCATAATAATTTCTAGCTTTTTCTTTTCCATACCTTTCAATTAACTCATTGTAAATTATATTATGTTGTGCACTTAATTTTGATGTTGTAAATCCTGTAGTTCCATAGATTAATTTTCTTGCTTCTAATAATGTAACAGATTTACCAAGCTTTGCAATTTCGTAAGCAGCAAGTATACCTGCTATTCCACCACCTATAATTGCAACATCTACATATAAATCCTTATCTAACTTAGGATATTCATTTACATGGCTAGTTTTATGCCAAAAGGATTCAGTATGCTTTGGCAATTTTTCACTATTCATAATTAAACCTCCTCTATTAAAATAAGTTCTCTAATTAAGTTAATACTCGAGATTTAGTATTTTAACACTATTAACTAACAAAGGACACTTATTAGATTAGTCTACTTGTTAAGGGGTAAATAGTTTGTGAGGTGATAAATATGAAAATAGTTGTTATAGGTGGGATTGCTGGAGGCATGAGTGTTGCATTTAAAGCAATACGTGAAAACCCAAACTTAGAAATTACAGTATTAGAAAAAGAAGATTATATATCTTTTGGGGCCTGAGGTCTTCCCTATTATATCGGTGATATATTTGATAATATAGATGAAAAGTTATTTTCAAAAACATTAAAAGATGCAAAAGAAAATAATATTAATTTACTCGAAAAACATGAAGTAAAATCAGTAGACTTTGATGAAAAGAAAGTTTTTGTAAAGGATTTGGAAAACTCAAAAGAAAAAGTATTTGATTATAATGAATTGGTAATAACAACAGGAGCAACACCTTTTATTCCAGATATTAAAGGAATAAATTCTAAGAATGTATATACAGTTACTAAACCTTATATAGCTAAGGATTTAAAGGAAAACATAAATAAATATAAAAATATAGCTATAGTAGGAGGCGGATTTATAGGAGTTGAAGTAGCTGAACAACTTTCTAAATATGATCATTTAAATATAAACCTCTATCATTCAAGAGATTATCTTTTAAATGGCGTATATGACAAAAAAGCCGGAGAAGCTGCAAAAAAGGAAATAGAAAGACATGGCATAAACATTCATTTTTCTGAAAGATTAGAAAATGTAGTCTCAGAAAATGAAGTGGTAAAAGAAATTATTACTACAAATAGAAAAGATAAAATAGATGCACTAATTTTAGCTATAGGAGTAAGACCTAATACTCAAATATTTAATAATGGAAGACTAAAGAAAATAAAAAACGGTGCTATTGTAATTGATAAATATGGTCGTACTAATATTGAAAATGTATGGAGTGTAGGAGATTGTGCAACTGTACCACATAAATTTTTAAAAGATGCATATATTCCACTTGGTACTAGTGCTAATAAAATAGGTAGACAAATAGGTATAAATTTATCAAGGTCTAAAGACAATCTATTTGCTTCTTATGAATCATTAGGTAGCAATTCAGTTAAAGTAGGAGATTTAGAATTTGGAACAACGGGACTTACTGAATCTCAAGCTAAAGATTTAGGCTATTATTATGGTATAGCAGAATCTGAGGTTCTTAATAAACCATCATATATGCCTGATTCTTATAAATTAAACTTTAGAATTATATACGAAAAGAATAGTTATAAAATACTTGGAGCTAGAGTTTTTGGTAAAAAAGATGCTGTCCTTCGTTTACTTCCATTTACTACAGCAATTCATTCAGGTCTTACAACAAAAGATTTATCATATTATGATTATGCTTATTCTCCACCATTTTCTCTCTCTTGGGAAGCAGTAAATATTGCATCCTCTGTTGCAAAGTAAATTCAATTACTTTGCAACTTTTTTGACTTATTGATTAAATCAATTATTTTTTATATAATCAAATGGAACCTTACTATCAGGAGGAGATTTTTATGGATAAGAAAAAAGTCAGAAAATCTATTAATGATTTTTATGATGACATAGCAAGTAAAGAAAGAAAAGTAACAGGTGATATAGATAAATTAAATAAGTCTTTAGGTTATAGTGAAGAAGATTTAAAAAACATTCCTGAAGAAGCACAATTAGGACTAGGATGTGGAAATCCTAAGGAGAAGGGAAAGCCTAAAACAGGAGAAATAGTAGCAGATCTTGGTTCTGGAAGAGGAATGGATGTTTTTTTAGCATCAAAATCAGTAGGAGAAGAAGGATATGTAATAGGAATTGACAACAACTATAAAATGATTGAAAAAGCTAGAGATATAGTTGATAAAAAAGGCTTTAAAAATACAGAATTTAGATTAGGTGAAATTGAGTATATACCTATAAGAGATAATTATTTAGATCTACTTATGTCAAACTGTGTAATCAATTTATCAACTGATAAAAAACAAGTTTATAGTGACATTTATAGAGTATTAAAACCTAATGGAAGAATAAGCATTTCAGATATATTATTAAAAAAAGAATTACCAGATGAAATCAAAGAAGATCCAAATGTACATGGAACCTGAGTAGGTGGTGCAATATCTCTGGAAGAGATAAAAGAAATTTTAGTTAATACTGGTTTTAAAAATATAGATATAAAGTTAAATGAAGTTACAGATGAATATGCAAGAAAATGGGGATATGGTTTAAAAATAAAAGAATATATTGGAAATGGAGAAATTTTAGCTTATAAATAATAGGTAGTTTCATAACAAATTTGTTATGAAACTACCTATTTTCTAAATTAATTCTAATTAAATTTCATTGCCATATTTCTTTGTTCATTTGTCCATCCTAACAAACCACCAGTATGAATAAATAGAATATTTTTATACTTATCAAAATTTCCACTTTCAATTTCACTTACCATACCTCGGAATGCCTTTCCTGTATATACAGGATCAAATATAATCCCTTCTAATTTTGCCATCTCACAAATAAATTCTATTTCCTCTGATCTGCTTAATGCATATCCATCTCCTACGTATTCATCTTTAATAATTATACGATTCTCGTTAATTTTTTCTTTAATAATTCCATCTCTTTTATACATATCTATTAAAATATCTTTTATATCTAGAGTGAACTTTTCACTAGATTCCGATACACTAAATCCTATTATATCTTTTGGATTTTCTATAGTTTCATTAGCATAACATAGTCCAGCATATGTACCACCTGACCCGACAGTAACTATAATAGCATCAAATTCTAAACCTAATTCTTTTTCTTGCTTTATAATTTCTTTAATATTTTCCGCATAACCTAGAGAACCTACAGCATTAGAAGCTCCAATTGGAATAATATAACCCTTTTTACCATTGTGACTTATTTCTTTATTGATTTCTTCCATTTTTTCATCTACTGCAACATCTGGAGTGGTGTAATGAATATTTGCTCCTAACATATTAGAAAGAAAAATATTTCCTTCAAAATCATCTGGCTTTTCACCTTTAATAACTAACTCACAATTTAATCCAAGCTTTGCACAAACTGCAGCTGTTGCTCTACAGTGATTTGATTGAATAGCACCAGCTGTGATAATTGTATCACACCCTTTTTCAAGTGCATCACCTAACACAAATTCTAGTTTCCTTATTTTATTTCCAGAAACCTCTACTCCAGTAAAATCATCTCTTTTTAAATATATATTTATACCATATTTATCACTTAGATTATTTAATTTTTGTATAGGTGTTGGTAAATTTGCTATGAAAACTCTACTATGATCCATGACAAAACCTCCTTATTTAAAATATATTTATAAACACAAAAAGAAATCTATGAATATTATACTTTTTAAAAAAGCTTTAGTCCAATAGATTTCTTTTCATAATTATTGATTATAAACTTCAAGTTTTTTAGAAGATTTATTTAATATTATTAAAATTGTAATGATTCCAGTAGCTAGAAGGATATGACCTATCCCAGCAATTCCACTAATAGATTTATCAAATGCCCTACTATAATTAGAACCTAAAACTTCTGTAACACCTCTTACAATAAATACCCCAAGAGTTATATGTAGACCTAGATTATATGTAATATTAAACAACTTAAATCCTTTAAAATTACTCATATTAAGCTTTGATTCAAATAGAGAGAGTATCATAAAAAAGAACATTCCTAAAGTTAATATATGCACATGTAAATATGCTAAAGATGTACCTCCATCTACTCCATTGAATTTAGTAAATTCTCTATAGAAAACACCTGAAATTAGTCCAAGTACAGCATAGTATATTGCAATTTTTATATATTTGTTCATTGTTTTTCACCTCCATAAATATAGTAATATATACATACCCTGATATTAGATTATTAAAAAATTATTAAATAAAAGATGAACATAGTTTAAACTGTATCAGATGTTTAAACTATGTTCATCTTACCTTTATTCCCATTTAGGATCATTAAAATTTTCTGGACTTCCTATCCTACTTGCTTCTTCTTCTGAAACTATATGACTTGATATGCCTTTTCTATCATAATCTTTAACTATATTTATAGCACTATGTCTTGACATAGGTTCTGAAAACTCTTTGTCTGTTATAACTACATATTTCTTATTCATACTTTTCACCTCTACTATAAATTTATATTTTATAGTATGTGTTAAAGTTAAGAAATAAATACTTTGTTTTTATCATCTACTCCCACTCTATTGATTTAACAATCTATTTATATTTATTTGTTTATTTATCAATGCTTTCAGTTTATTAAAATTGTTTGAAAACATTATAAATATTATCTATTGTTTGCAAAATGTTTGTAAATTATATTTTAAAGTTATCATATGAAAAATTATCATTTAATGGTTCTAAATGAGGTTCAAAAAATCTTTTAATTTCTTCTCCCTTTTCCATATAACAAGAAAAAAGATAGTCAATTTCTTCTGTACTGTATTTATAATTTCTTCTATTAGATAATCTGCTAATAAGAATAAGATTTTGTAATATTTTGTTTAAACGTTGCTCTGCTAATTTTCTAAACTTTTGGTTCTTTTTATTTCCTCCTATATTTGAAACACTAAATTTAAAATTCAATTTTTCATTCGCAGGCTGATAAGTGTTATTTGAAAAAAAATCTTTTATCTTTTCCCCTTGTTCAAAATATACCGAAAATAATTCATTAATTTCCTCTTTTGAATATGTGTAGTTAGTGGTGTTTGATAAATTGGCTATTAAGTTTGCTGTTTGATATATCCGCGTCATTCTCTGCTCTGAAAGTTTAATAAATTTCAAGCTTCTATCCTCCATCATTTTTTATCACTCCTTTTAATTAATATTACCATAAATCCTCTATATACTCAAAATAATATTCAAATACTTAAATAAATAAAATAAATATTAAATAATATTGTATATGTATTATAAGTATGTTATACTTGTTATAAGCTTATAGAGTTGATTATATAGCAATATAACTAATTATATGTATTTTGATACTCTATATTAATTAATAATCTATAATTTATAGGGATAAATTAAAAGGAGGAAAAGCAAATGAGCAAAATTAAAAAATTGGAAGAAATAGAAAGAAAGGAGAGAGAAAAGAGAAATAAATTAATAGAATCAGTATATGCTATAAATTTTCCAGATGAAGTGGAAGATTATTCAGAAGAAATAAATTATATTGAGTATTTAAAAAAACATAGACAATATATGAAAGAATTATTTAAAAATAATGATTTCTATGATTTTGAAGAAGAGAAAGTTAATAAATTACAAAATATTGAGGACATTACATTAAAACTTATGCTTTATGAAGCTAATACAGATAAACATAAGGTTTTTGGTAATAAAATGATGAAATATATTGCTCTTCTTGAAAATTATATATTTGGAGAACATGAAGCTGATTAATCAGCTTCTAAATCTCTTAATAAAAATTAAAATATAGGAGGTGATACTATGGAAAAGTTACCAGTAGCAAAACATTTAAATGATTTAGAGTATAAATTTCTATTAGAAACATATGCAGAACATAATTCAAGTATGGATTTTGAAGATAGAAAAAATCACACTTTATCAGATATCACAAAAGTAGAACGTAATATCTCTGAAAATTGTTTAAACGTCTATTATAATGATGGAAATTGGTGGCACTACACCCCTAATAAAACATGGTATTGATTTTAAAATTAAATTACAAGGAGGATTATTATTATTATGAAAACACATGAAAGGTATGTAAAAGAATTTCATAAACATGATTGGAAAAAAGCATTGGAAAATTCAGAAGAAGATTTCCGAAGATATGTAATTCACGCAGCTAAAAAAGATAGTGATAGTTATAAAAAATTCAATGATTTATTTAAGAAGAAATATGGTACAAGAATTAATTATCCTACTTATTGCAGATTAGTTGCTACAGCAGTAGTAATGGGATATTAAGGAGGTGTAACTAATGAATAAAAAACATTTATTAAGTATCATAGGATTAGATTTTTTTATGATTATATTCATTTCACATTATTTAACAGATAATTTAATTTTAAAAAATATATCTTATTCGATCTATACTATGATGCAAAATAATAAGTTAACAACTGTTTCCTTAGGATTTCCACAAATATTTATATCTACCCTATTAAGTTTAATAACTATTTATTTACTTAATTTTTTGTACTTCAAATTTGCAAAAAAAGATATACGTATTATTGGAAATAAAAACAAACGTTTCTTAATGATAATTGACTTTTTCTTAGTTGTAATAACATTTATTTTCATTCATTTTACAACTTTTGAAAAATTAAATGCTTTATGGAACTTTTATTATTACTCTAATAACATGATACATGTTCCATATTCATCAATTATTAATTTAGTAATATCTCTTATATTAGCTATGATTGTAACACCTAGTATAATAACAGTAATAAATATTTACATAAATAAATTACTTTACAAAATTAGAAAATCTAAAAAAATGAAAGGATTGATTTAAATGGCTTTAAGAATTACCGACTTAAGGATTGATACGAAAGATTTAGGAGAGTTTATTCTAGCAAATATTTCTCCCTTCTATGAATATATTGACGGGAAAAAAAGTGATAAGCTCCTTGGCTATAGATATGACGTAGCTCTCCCTAGTAAGAAATTAGAAAAATTAGGAGTAAAAGTTGAGAATCTTACTCCCCTAATAGATATAGAAAATGAAGAGATCCCCATAGGGATGAAAATTGACTTTCACGGCTTGGAAGTAGGTTCATATTATATGAATGGCAATGTGCATGTGAAAGCAAAAGCAAAAAGTGTTCACATCAAAGAGGATAAAACTAATGCTTCTAAAAAAGCTTAAAAAATTAAAGAAAAATGATGAGGCTACCTTCAGGGTAGTCTCACTATTAAATAAAAATTTCCCTTGGGAAATCCTAAGAACATTTATATATATAATTCTTACTATTTTAGTTACATATATATTTAATAAAATTTTTAATGTACTTCCATTATCTATAATAGGATTAGGAGATATAATACTATTTCCTTTATGGCTCTATACTATTTATAAAATATGGAAAAGATATTTTAAATTTAGAAATAAAACTTCTTATGAAAAACAATTAAGGTACTTCCTAAAAGCTAATAATTTTTTCGAGAATGAAATAATAGAATATGAAACTTTTGAAAATGGACGCATAAAAAAGCAAAATGAAAAAATTATTGTATCTTCTGCCAGATTGGGAGTTTTAGAAGAAGATGAGAAAATAAGAATAAGAGCATATAAGGATGCTAATATCTTCACGGAGAAGATGTCAGATTTAGACAGTGGATTAAGTGCCTTATTAGGCTTAGAAATAGATAATAAGTTAGATACTATTACCCATACAGATTATATATTTAAAAAAGTAAAAGATAAAAGAATAATTGTCTCTAGTGAAAATCAAAAAGAGAATAATTCTGTAGATTTACCATTAAATAACAATTTAAACTGGAATATACTCAAGCAACCCCATTTATTATTAGCAGGAGTTACTGGAAGTGGAAAAACAACATTTTTGAATTACCTTATAATCGAAATCAAGAAAATGAACGCAGAGTTATTCATATGCGACCCAAAAAGGTCTGATTTATCAAGTTTAAAGCATTATTTAGGTGATGATTATGTAGCAAGTGAAGTCAATAATATAGCTAAATTATCTCGTATAGTAAAAGAAGTTATGACAAATAGATTTATAGAGTATAAAGAAAATCCTGACAAATTTTCCTATGGTTATTCATACGTGGACTACGGTTTAAAACCAGTATTTTTAATATTTGATGAATTAGGAGCCTTTAGAGCAGGAGCAGATAAGAAAGTATTTCAAGAAACAATGAAAAATCTTACAGAAGTGATATTAAAAGGTCGTGAAATGGGAGTGTTTGTAGTCTTATCGACACAGCAACCAAATTCTTCCAATATACCAACAGAGCTACGAGATAACCTTTCTGTACGTCTTGCAATGGGTAATATGAGTTCTGAAGCCTATCGTATGGTCTTTGGTGATAGTTTAGCTGATTTACAGACTATTAATGCCATGGGGGCTGGTTATATCTTCTTAGACGGTCAAGGTTGGCAGTTACCAAAATATTTTGAAGCACCATACTTAGATTATGAAAATTTTGATTTTATAGAAGAATTAAAAAAGTATAAATAAAAACAAATCTTTAAAAACAAACTTTATTTTTTTAATGGGTTTCTAGCGGGGGTGTGCCCCCGGAGCGGAGCGTTAGAATACCTGTTAAAAAAATAAAGTCCGAAGAGCAAAAGGCTTTTCTTTGCTCTTCTATCTTAACTAGATATATAGGACAACAAGTGGCGAAAAACTTTGATTTCCACTAATGGTAAAAAGTAGGTGATAAACTGAAAAAAGTTTTCCAATCTTATAATGTAAAGACTATTGAAACTCCTACTACTATTGAGATATATGAATATCTTGATGACCCAGTTATTTATTCTCTAGGTTCACATGACGAAGAACTATTATCAGATTATATCCATAGTGAAGAAAATGATGATGAACAACAGAAAAAAGAAGATGATAAAAAAGCACTTAAACACTATGACGCCTTAAGAAGAAAACAAAAGCATTATGAAGCTATGAGATGGGAAATAGCTAGGATAATAGATTGTAATTTTGATAATGATACTAAATTCATGACACTAACTTTTAGAGATAATATAAAAGATGTAAGTTATACAAATAAAGAACTTAAAAAATTTATTAAGAGATTGAATTATAATTTATACAAGACCAAGAAACATCATTTAAAATATCTAGCTGTTTGGGAAAAGCAAAAAAGAGGAGCAATACACTATCATATTATATTCTTTGATTTTCCATATATAGAAGCAATAAAGCTTGAGCAGATCTGGTCACAAGGGTTTATAAAAATAAATAAAATAGATGTAGATTCAAAGGATAATAGAGGTCGATATGTAAGTAAGTATTTTTCAAAAGATATAGATGAAAAAGATTATAAACAAAAAGCATTTTTCAAATCTCAAAATTTGATTTTACCTGAAATAAAACATTTCAATACATATGGTGAAAAGCCTTTTGATTTAGAAGAAAAAAATATTGTTTATACAAAAACATATACACGTAAAGTACCAAAATTTGAATATGGAGGAATTGATATTTCTTTTAAAGAGAGTACAGTAAAATATACTAAAATTAGAAAGGAAGATATAAAAAATGATAATGATAACTAAAAATGATTTAATAGAAAAATTAGGTTTTGGACCGAGTCAATCTTCTGACATTATAAGAAAAGCTAAATATTTAATGGTAAATAAAGGATATGGCTATTATGAAAATCGTAGATTAGGCAGAGTCCCAATTGAAGCAGTTGAAGAGATACTCGGGATTGAATTATTAGATAATAAAGGAGTATTTACTAATGCCGAAAATATCTAATGTTTATCAAGATAAGAGAAACGGGAAATGGTATTTTGTCGCTAACCTAGGCTATGATAAAAATGGTAAACGTCTACAACATTGGAAAAGAGGTTTTTCAACACAAAAAGAAGCAAAATCAGCTTATGACGAATATATGAGTAATCATTCAAAATCATCTGTTAAAATTAACTCTACTATGTATTATGAAGAATTTTATAAAACATATTTTGAACCCGATTATAAGCGTTCAGTAGCCCAAAGTACTTTTGAAAATAGAATTTCATCAATGAGATTACATTTTTCTTATTTTTACAAGAAAAAATTAAAAGATATAAATGCTCCTATGCTTAAAAAATGGCAAAATCATTTATCAGAAAAATATTCAAATGGTTACATAAGAGCAACATATGGATTATTCCAAAAAAGTTTAGATTTAGCCGTAATACTTGGATTATTACAGAAAAATGTAGCAAAGCAAGTCGGAAATGTGAGAAAAGAAAAGAAAAAAGTCCAATTCTGGACACTTGAAGAATTCGAAAAGGTCATTTCTACCTTTGATACCTCTGATTATTATGAACATTGCATATTTACTATAATATGGCTCTTGTTTATGACCGGATTAAGAATGGGTGAAGCACAAGCATTAGAATGGAATGATATAGATTTCAAAGAAAAAACATTAAAAGTGTCTAAGTCTATGTATTACAAAAATTCTGATGAATATTATATAAACGAGCCTAAAACAAAAGCAGGAAATCGAGTAATTGCATTAGATGATGATACAATTTATTATTTGCAAAAATGGAAAGAGATACAAAGTAAAAATATAATTACTAAATATGCACTCTCATACAATGGATTACCAATATATAGGCATGCTCCTCGGAAGTTTATAAGGACTCATAGCAAGTTGGCAGGTGTTCATTTTATAAAAACTCATGCTTTAAGGCATTCCCACGCTTCACTATTAATATCATTAGGAGAAAATGCTCTAGTAATAAGAGACCGATTAGGACATGAAGATATTGAAACAACTCTAGGAACTTATGGACACCTATACCCTAACATTAACAAACAAGTAGCAAAAAAATTAAATAGTATCGTAACAGTTAGTAAAAATGAATTTAAACGTAAATTAACATCAAATCAATATGTAAAACGTTAAGCAGAAAACAAAAGCTTTGGGCAATAATGTAAAGAGTAAAGTTAGTTATCAAAAAGGAGTGTTGAGAAAATGAGTCAATTACCAATCATAGTAAGACAATTAACTGATGACCTCAATAAGATAGTAGAAAATATGGAGAATAAAAAAGATGAAGACGACGATATTTCCATGCTTCTTAGTGCAGGCATTATTTTAGAAGATATTAAAAAGCTTCTTAATAAAAATCCAGTAGTACGATATGATTCAGAAAAAAACATACTTTATTTATTTTTTCCAGATGGGAGAAAAGAATATTAATAATAGTTTTATTGTTTGAATAATCTAGGATTGTTTGCAATATGTTTGCAATATCATAAAAAAAAGCATGAAAACCTTGATATACAAAGGCTTCATGCTTTTAATTATTATTCCCACTCTATTGTTGAAGGTGGTTTACTTGTTATATCATATACTATTCTATTTACTCCATCTACATTGTTAACTATCTTATTTGATGCTCTTTCTAATACTTCATATGGTATTCTTGCCCAATCACTTGTCATTCCATCTGAACTGTTAACTGCACGAAGTCCAACTGTATGAGCATAAGTTCTACCATCTCCCATTACTCCAACACTTTTTATATTAGGTAATACTGCAAAGTATTGCCATATACTATTTTCAAGTCCAGCTTTTTTTATTTCTTCTCTAAATATATAATCTGCTTCTCTTACTATATGAAGCTTTTCTTCTGTTATTTCACCTAAAACTCTTATTGCAAGTCCTGGTCCTGGGAATGGTTGCCTCATTATTATATCATCAGGCATATTAAGTGCTTTTCCAAGTACTCTTACTTCATCTTTAAATAATTCTCTTAAAGGTTCTACAAGTTCAAAATCTACATCTTCTGGAAGTCCTCCTACATTATGATGTGATTTTATAACTTCTGCTTTATCTGTTCCACTTTCAATTACATCAGGATAAATTGTACCTTGAACAAGATAATCAATATCCTTAAATTCTTTTTTTAACTTTTCTTTTTCTCTTTCAAATACTCTTATAAATTCTTCACCAATAATTTTTCTTTTAGTTTCAGGGTCTGTTACGCCTTCTAATTTTGATAAGAATATATCCTGTGCATTTACTCTTATAAGGTTCATGTCAAATCTTTCTTTAAATACTTTTTCTACTTGATCCCCTTCATCTTTTCTAAGTAGTCCATGATCTACAAATATACATGTAAGATTTTTGCCTATTGCTTTATGAACAAGTACTGCTGCAACTGATGAATCTACTCCACCAGATAATGCACATATTGCTCTTTTATCTCCTATTTGATTTTTAATTCTTTGGATTTCTTCTTCAGCAAAATCTCCCATATTCCAATCTTCTTTTAAATCACATACATTATATAGGAAGTTTCTTATCATATCTGTTCCTTTTTCTGTGTGATTAACTTCTGGATGAAATTGAATTGCATATATTTTCTTTTCACTATTTTTCATAGCTGCTACTGGACAAGAATCTGTATTCGCTGTTACTTCAAATCCTTCTGGTAATTCACTTATAAAATCTGTATGACTCATCCAACAATTTAAATTGTCACCTAAATCTTTGAATATTCCTTCATCATCTAATATATTTAGTTCTGTTTTTCCATATTCTCTTTTTTCAGCTCTCATAACTTTTCCACCAAATTGTTCTGCTATTAATTGGCCACCATAACATATTCCAAGTATTGGAGCATTCAATGAAAATATTTCTGAACTTACTTTAGGAGAACTCTCCCCGTACACGCTATTTGGTCCTCCTGAGAATATTATTCCATCAGGATTTAGAGATTTTATTTTTTCTACATCTGTGTCATATGGTAATATTTCGCAGAATATTCCTGCTTCTCTTACTCTTCTTGCTATTAATTGACTATATTGTCCACCAAAATCTAGTATTAATATATAATTATTTTTCATTTAATCACCCTTTAACCTTTAGTATAATTTGGAGCTTCTTTTGTAAGTTCTACATCATGTGGATGACTTTCAATAAGACCTGCACCAGTTATTTTTATAAATTGAGCTTTTTCTTTTAAATCTTTTATAGTAGCTGTTCCACAATAGCCCATACCTGATTTTAATCCTCCAATTAATTGATATATTGTATCTTTAAGAGGACCTTTATAAGGTACTATTCCTTCTATTCCTTCTGGAACAAATTTTTTGTTATCTTCTTGGAAATATCTATCTTTACTTCCTTCTGCCATTGCACCCATAGAGCCCATACCTCTATATACTTTAAATCTTCTACCTTTATATAGCTCAGTATGTCCTGGACTTTCTTCACATCCTGCAAAAAGTGAGCCTAACATTACTGTATCTGCACCTGCTGCAAGTGCTTTTACTACATCACCAGAATATTTGATTCCTCCATCTGCTATTACAGGAATATTATACTTTGCTGCTGCTTTAGCACAGTCATAAACTGCAGTTATTTGTGGTACTCCTACTCCTGCTACAACTCTTGTAGTACAAATTGATCCAGGCCCTATTCCTACTTTTACTGCATCTGCACCTGCTTTTATAAGATCTTCTGTAGCTGATGCTGTTGCTACATTTCCTGCTATTACTTGAAGTTCTGGATACTTATCTTTTATTGTCTTTACTGCTTCCATTACTCCTTTAGAATGACCATGAGCTGTATCTACTACTATTACATCCACTTTTTTATCCCTTAATGCACTTACTCTTTCCATCATATCATTAGTTACACCTACTGCGCCACCTACTAATAATCTTCCACCTTCATCTTTTGCAGAGTTTGGATGTTCTATAGCCTTTTCAATATCTTTTATAGTTATAAGTCCTTTTAGATGATTCTCATCATCTACTAATGGCAATTTTTCTATTTTGTTCTTTTTCATTATTTCAAGAGCATCATCCATAATTATGCCTTCTTTTGCTGTGATTAAATTTTCTTTTGTCATTACATCATCTATTTTTTTATCTAATTGTTTTTCAAATCTTATATCTCTATTAGTTATTATTCCTACTAATTTATTATCATTATCTGTGATAGGAACTCCTGATATTCTATATCTCTCCATAAGTGCTAATGAATCAGATATGAGATTTTCACGTGATAAATAAAATGGATCTGTTATTACACCATGTTCTGATCTCTTTACTCTATCTACTTCTAAAGCTTGTTTTTCTATGCTCATATTTTTATGAATTATGCCTATACCGCCTTCACGAGCTATTGCTATAGCCATTTTAGCTTCAGTTACTGTATCCATTCCTGCAGTGAGTAGTGGTATATTTAATCTTATTTTATTTGTAAGTCTTGTTGCTGTTTTAGTGTTTTTTGGTAAGACTTCTGACCTCGCTGGTACTAATAATACATCATCAAATGTTAATCCTTCTTTAAGAAATTTTTCCATTGTAATCCTCCCTTTCAATATTTTAAAAAACCTTAAGCTCCATAAGTGGAACCTAAGGCTTCATATAATCATATTATATCCTAAGTTTTCCACTCATAGTCAGACAATTTATGGTTGTCCGGTAGAGACTTTCTGGCCATATTCCAGAGTATATATGAGTAATCGTTTATTAAGTTTTAATAATGGTAACAAATTTTTAAATTGGTGTCAAGAAAAGTTTTATTTTGTTACAATAATGTATTATTACAACTGTGTTAATATTTAAATTTCCTATTGTGGTTTACATTATATAGATATATAATGTTGAGTAGGTATTTTATAAAAAGGAATGATAATATGTCGAAAAAGAAGATATTTTTAATAGGATTTTTAGCTTTATTTATAGGATTAGTTTTAGGTGGAGGAGCTTATTTTCTTTCTACAATAAATAAACTAGACAGGTCTGATATCTCTACTGATGATGAAGATCTAGGAATTGATAAAGAAGTAGCAAAAGAATTAGAAGAAAAAAATAGTAATATAAAAAACATAGCACTTTTTGGTATTGATGCAGAAGAAGGACTTAAAGGAAGATCTGATGCTATTATGGTTCTTACTATAGATGATAAGCATAATAAATTGAAACTTACTTCTATAATGAGAGATTCTTATGTAAAGATGGAAGGTAGAGGTCAGGACAAATTAAACCATGCTTATGCTTTTGGAGGTCCTGAACTTGCTATAAAAACTATAAACCAAAACTTCAATCTTAATATAAAAGACTTCGCTACAGTTAACTTTTCAACATTGCCAAAAATTATAGATGCAGTAGGTGGTATTGAAATAAATATAAAAGATTATGAAGTTTCAAGGGCTGGTGTATCTAGTGCAGGTCTTCAAACGCTAAACGGTGAACAAGCTTTAAAATATAGTAGAATCAGATATGCAGGAAATGGAGATTTTGAAAGAACACAAAGACAAAGAGAAGTGTTAATGTCACTTTTTAACAAAGTGAAAAATAGAAGTATAACTTCAAATATTTCTCTTGCAAATGAAATACTTCCACTTATAAAAACTAGTCTTACAAATTCAGAGATTATAAAAATGGGAACATCTGTTATGAAAAATGGTTCAATGACTCCTGAAATGTCACGTTTCCCAAGAGATGAGCATGCTCATGGAGAAAAAATTAATGGTGTATATTATTTAGTATATGATGAAGAAGAAACTATTCAAACAATGCATGATTATATATTTGAAGATAAAAATTTAGATTCTAAATAGAATTCAAATGGATTAAAAAAAGTGAATGCCTAGGCATTCACTTTTTTAATATACTATATTTTTATTAACTTCATCATATATCCTTTTTATAGATATATTATTTCTTTCTGCTACTGATTTTATATCTTCATATTCAGGTGAAATTTGAATTATTTCCCCATCTTTTGACCCAATTTTCACTTTAATTTTCCCATATTTTGTATCTATATAGTTAAATCTTCTTTCAAGAATTTCTCTATTAATCTCAATAATTCTTACTCCAAATGTAGTAGTTTGCTTGAAAATTTCATTTATAATATCTTCTTTTTTATCTTCATTTAATATGACAGAAAGTTCTATTCCTGGTCTATTTTTTTTCATAATTATATTTTTAAGATATACATCTAATGCACCTTTTTCAAATAGTCTAGGAAATATATAAGAATATATTTCTGAATTCATATCATCTATATTTGTTTGAATTAATACTAATTTTTCTTCACTTTTTTTTTACCTATGATTACTCTAAGTACATTTGTAATATCTAAGTCCTTTGTCCCTATCCCATAACCTATCTTCTCTATTTCCATTTGAGGGGTATCTATTATATCATCAGCTAAAGCTTTTATTATAGCAGCTCCTGTTGGAGTTACAAGTTCTGATTTTATACCTGTAGAATATACCTCTACTCCTTTTAAAATTTCAAGAGTAGCTGGTGCTGGAACTGGTATTACTCCATGAGCACATTTCACATGACCTGTACCTATGTGAATAGGTGAAGAATATATTTTATCTATATCTAGTAAATCTATACATATGGCAGTTCCTACAATGTCAACTATAGAGTCTACTGCTCCTACTTCATGAAAATGTACTTCATCTATACTTTTCCCATGAATTTTTGCCTCTGCTTCAGCAACATTTTTGAATATTTTTTTACTCATTTTTTTTACATTATTATTTAAATTACTATTATCAATTATATTTTCTATTTTAGTTAAATTTCTATGCTCATGATGATGCTCATGGTCATGACTATGTTTTATTATTACATCAAAACCTATTCCTGTTATACCATTTTTTTCGTTCTTTTTTATTTCTAAATCAAATTCATCTATATTTAATTTTGCTATTTCTTTTAAAAATTCATCCTTGTCTACACCTAGATCAAGTAATGCCCCTATTGTCATATCTCCACTTATTCCAGATAGACAATCAAAATATAATATTTTCTCTTCCATTGTTATTACCTCCAAATTTCAAATAATCTACTACACTATAAATTAATCTGTCTATTTATTGTACTAGCCAAATATCCTGCTCCAAACCCATTATCAATGTTCACTACCCCTATACCACTTGCACAGCTGTTAAGCATAGCTAGAAGGGCTGCAAGCCCATTAAAATTAGCACCATATCCTACACTTGTAGGAACGGCTATAACAGGTTTATCTACAAGACCACCTACAACTGAAGCAAGTGCTCCTTCCATCCCAGCAACAGCTATTATAACATTTGCTGAATTTAATTTATTTTTATTTGATAATAACCTATGAATTCCAGCAACTCCTACATCATATAATCTTTCCACATTGTTTCCAAATATCTCAAGTGTTATTGCTGCTTCTTCTGCAACTTTTATATCAGATGTTCCGCCAGTTACTACAAGTACAGTCCCATTTGTGTTTTTTAATTGTTCCTTTTTTATAACTATAAGACTAGGTAGCTCATAATATTCAATATTATCATCTAAATCTTTTATAGCTTCATAAACTTCTCTTGTAGCTCTTGTTGCCAATATATTTTTGCCTGTATAAAGCATCTGTTTTACAATACCTCTTATATGTTCATTAGTTTTGCCTTCACAATAAATTACTTCAGGATACCCATTTCTAATTTCTCTATGATTATCTATTTTTGCATAGCCTAAGTCATCATATTCTAAATTCTTTATAGTTTCTATGCCTTCATCTATTGATATTTCTTCACTTTTTATCTTTTCTAAAAATAATTTTAATTGATCTTTATTCATTTTGATCAAGTCCATCATTCATTTTACCCATTCTATAGCCTTCCAAATCTAATGTAACATATTTAAATCCTATACTCTTTAATTTGTCTGAGATTTTTTTCATCATATCTACATCAAAAAATTTAGATAAGTCTTCTGGTAATACTTCTATTCTAGCAATACCATTATGATATCTTACTCTATATTGATTAAATCCTAAGCTTTTTATATACTCTTCTGCCTCTTCTAATAATCTTAATTTTTCATTTGTAAGTTCTTCTCCATAAGGAATCCTAGTTATAAGACATGCAAAAGCAGGCTTATTCCAAGTTAGCAAATTTAACTCTTTAGATATTTGTCTAATATCAGCCTTAGTAAGTCCTACTTCTTTTAAAGGACTTATTACATTTAATTCTTTAAGTGCTTTTAATCCAGGTCTATAATCTCCTAAATCATCTACATTTGTACCATCTACTATATTAGTTATTCCATATTTTTTGGCTTCTTCTCTTATTACAGAAAACACATCTTTTTTACATATATAACATCTATCTTCTGTATTATATATTAATTTTTCGTTTTCTATTTTTTCTATTTCTATAATTCTATGATTTATTCCTAATTTTTTTGCAAATTCTTTTGCTTCTTCTATTTCTGATTTTGAATGTTGTGGTCCACTAATAGTTATAGCTATTGCATCTTGTCCCAATTCATCAGCTGCAATCTTAGCTAAAAGTGTACTATCTACTCCACCAGAAAAAGCAACTGCTAGATTATCTAAATTTTTTATATACTTTCTTAATTTTTCTGATTTTGAACTTGTCACATAATCAACTCCTGTGAATTACTTAATTTTTAGTCTAAGATAATTATATCATAGAGACCCATAAGATATATGCTATAAAAAATTTACTATTATGAATATTTTAAAAAGCTTGTCTGATATTCAAATATTTGTTATGATATTATCAATGAAATCGTTTTATTTGCATTAAATTGTATTTCATTGAAGCTATTTTTTATTTCCTATATGTTCTATAATGTATTACAATAGCTTAGCTATACGTTTTATTTTTTTGTAGTTTTATTTTTTGTTTTATAAAATATATTATAATGGGGAGATTATTAATGAAATTAAAAGTGTTGTTTATGAATTTTTTTGTAGGGTTCCTTAAGTTTTCACCAGTTTTTTTAATGGCTGGACTAATGATAGCAAAATTTGATGCATTAATAGCAGCACCAATAGCTACAATCTATGCTGCTATTGTAGCTTATGCAACAGAAAAATTTTCTTTCAATGACTTATTAGATAGTGCTGTTGAAAATGTGAAAGAAATGCAATTAGTATTTTTTATTCTTATGGCAGCTTATGCAATGGCAGAAGCATTTATGGCTACAGGAGTTGGCGCTGCTATAATTAATTCCGCTTTAACTCTTGGACTCAATGGAAAAACTGTAGCAGTTACAGGATTAATTGTAACTGGTATTTTATCAGTAGCTACAGGTACATCTTGGGGAACTTTTGCTGCATCTGCTCCAATATTCCTATGGTTAAATCATATCGTAGGTGGAGACCTTATGCTTACTACCGCAGCAGTAGCTGGGGGAGCTTGTTTCGGTGATAACATAGGTCTTATATCTGATACTACTGTTGTAAGTTCTGGTATACACAAAGTTGAAGTTATACACAGAATCAGACATCAAGGTGTTTGGTCTGTAAGTTGTTTACTTTTAGCAGCTATTGTTATTTTTATAGTTGGCGCAGGAATGGGATTACCTGATGTAGTCGGTAATGCAGGAGATGCTATTAATCAGATTCCAGAAGAAGTATGGTCTAACCTTAATGCAGAAAGACCTTCTGCTGTTACATTATTAAACCAAGTACAAGATGGAGTTCCTTTTTACATGGTTATTCCACTTATATTAGTTATAGGCGTAGCTATTAAAGGACTACCTACTCTAGCATGTCTTGGTATTGGTATAATTTCATCATTAATTTTAGGATTATTTGCAGGTACTGTAACATCTATAACTGGTGATGATGGATTCTTAAAGTTAATGATGACAGGATTTGCTGATGCAGGAAGTTGGGTTATAGTAATGATGATGTGGGTAGGTGCATTTGGTGGTATAATGGCAAAAATGAATGCTTTTGCACCTCTATCTAATTTTATATCTAGAAATATTACTAAAGTTAGACAACTTATGTTTGCTAATGGTTTACTTTCTATAGCAGGTAATGCTGCATTATCTGATGAGATGGCTCAAATAGTAACTATTGGCCCTATTATGAAAAATCTTACTGATGAAAATGTAGAAGCTAGTGAAGAAGATATGTATAAATTAAGACTCAGAAATGCAACTTTTAATGATGCATTAGGAGTGTTCGGTTCTCAGTTAATTCCATGGCATGTTTATATGAGTTTTTATGTAGGAATTGCTACTGCAGTATATCCATTAGCCAAATTCTCAGCAATTGATATTATTAAATATAATTTTATGGCAATGATTGCTGTTTCTTCAATCTTAATTCTTACATTAACTGGGTTAGATAGATTTGTTCCTTTATTTGGAATACCTTCTGAACCAGATGTTAAAATTAAAAAGCAATCTGAAAAAGGATCTAAAGAAGAATTTACGTCAACCAATAAAGCTGCAGCTGGAAAATAGATTTTGTTAAAAACATATAGGAAAAACTTTAACTAAACATATTAAATTAAGCAATTAAGGAATGTTTTCAAAAATTACTTGAAAACATTCCTTTTATTTTTCCATTTATAGGGTATATACTGACTAAAGGAGGTGCACCCATGGCACATGAAGAAAAATCAAAATGGGAAAAAATAAAACAAAATATCAAAGAAAAATGGCATGAACTTACAGATGAAGACATTGAATATATTAATGGTGACACAGAAAGATTAAATGAAAAATTTAGAGAAAGATATGGAAAATCTTATGATGAAATAGAAAGAGATAATATGTACCACAATTAGTTCCATATTAACAATAGATAAAAAGGAAGATAATAAAAAAACATAATAAAAAAATCTGGGTTAACCCAGATTTTTTTATTACATCATTGGCATTCCGCCCATACCGCCTGGCATTCCGCCGCCTGCTGGCATATCGTCCTCATCTTCTTCATCTGCTACTACAGATTCTGTAGTAAGTACCATTGCTGATACTGATGCAGCATTTTGTAATGCTGATCTTGTTACTTTTGTTGGATCAACTATACCAGAAGCTATCATGTCAACATACTCTTCATTTAATGCATCAAATCCAATACCTTTATCACTTGTTTTTACTTTTTCAACTATAACTGAACCTTCAAGCCCTGCATTTTCACAAATTTGTCTTACTGGTTCTTCAAGTGAACGAAGCACTATATTAACTCCAGTTCTTTCATCACCTTTAGTATTTTTCACAAGCTCTTTTACTTTTGGTACAGCATTTATTAGAGCTGTTCCACCACCAGGTACTATTCCTTCTTCTACTGCAGCACGTGTTGCAGCTAATGCATCTTCTATTCTTAATTTTCTTTCTTTAAGTTCTGTTTCTGTAGCTGCTCCAACTTGTATAACTGCTACTCCTCCTGCAAGTTTTGCAAGTCTTTCTTGAAGCTTTTCAGTATCAAACTCAGAATCTGATCCTTCAATTTGAGCTTTTATTTCATTTACTCTATTAGCAATTTCATTTTCATTACCATTTCCACTTACTATCGTAGTGTTATCTTTGTCTATTCTAACAGTAGATGCAGAACCTAACATATCTAATGTAGTTTCCTTTATATCATATCCTAATTCTTCAGAAATAACTTCTCCACCTGTAAGTATAGCAATATCTCTTAACATTTCTTTTCTTCTATCACCAAATCCTGGTGCTTTTATTGCTACACAGTTAAATGTACCTCTAATCTTATTTACTACAAGAGTTGCTAATGCCTCTCCTTCTATATCCTCTGCAATTATAAGTAATTGCTTTCCTTGTTGAACTATTTGTTCAAGTACTGGTAATATTTCTTGAATATTAGTTATCTTTTTATCTGTAATTAAAATATATGGTTCTTCTAAAGATGCTTCCATCTTTTCAGTATCTGTTACCATATATGGTGATAAATACCCTCTGTCAAATTGCATACCTTCAACTACGTCTAGAGTAGTACCCATTGAACGTGATTCTTCAACAGTTATAACGCCATCTTTTCCTACTTTCTCCATAGCTTCTGCTATTAATTTTCCAATAGTTTCATCATCTGCCGAAATAGATGCAACTTGTGCTATAGCATCTTTTCCTTCTACAATTTTTGAGATGTTTTTGATTTCTTCTACTGAAGTTTCTACAGCTTTATGTATTCCTTTTTTAAGAATCATAGGGTTTGCTCCAGCTGCAACATTTTTAAGTCCTTCTCTTATCATTGCTTGAGCAAGTAAAGTAGCAGTAGTTGTTCCATCTCCTGCAACATCATTTGTTTTTGTAGCTACTTCTTTAACAAGTTGTGCTCCCATATTTTCATATGCATCTTTTAACTCAATTTCACGAGCAATAGTAACACCATCATTAGTAATTAAAGGTGAACCAAACTTTTTATCAAGTACTACATTTCTTCCTTTAGGTCCTAATGTAACTTTTACTGTATCTGCTAATTTATTTATACCCTTCTCCATTGAACGGCGGGCTTCTTCTCCAAATCTAATTTGTTTAGCCATTAAATAATCACTCCTTTATATTTTTTAAGCTTTATTCAACAATTGCTAATACATCATTCAATTTAATAATTGTATATTCTTCACCATCAAGTTTAACTTCTGTACCTGAAAATTTAGAAGCTATAACTTTATCGCCTACCTTTATTGTGTCTTTCTTTTTATCATCTGATGTTATTCCATCGCCTAATGCTAAAATTTCTGAAATTTGTGGTTGTTCCTGCGCTGAGTTTGGTAATACTATACCACTTTTAGTTTTCTCTTGAGCTTCTATCTTTTTAATAACTAACCTATCTCCTAATGGCTTTAAATTCATAATTACCCTCCTTGAATATATCCTGTTTTTATTATTAGCACTCATTAGGTGTGAGTGCTAATCCTTACAAATATAATAGTACAATTTTGTACTATTATATGCAAATCTAAATATAGCAAATAATTGTAGATTATTTTGATTTATTTAGTATTAACTCATAAAATCTATCTTTTTCTTGGTTTTTCTCTTGTTTTGTTTAAATATTAATATTATTATTTTTTAACCTCTTATCTACAAATCTCATTACTAAAAGTCTAAGTACTGCAACAACAGGTACCCCTAAAAGCATACCCATAAATCCAAATAAAGCACCACCAATAGTAATTGCAGAGATTATCCAAAAAGGTTTGACTCCTACATGATCTCCTAAAATTTTAGGCCCTAAATATAAACCATCAAATTGTTGGATAACAAGTATAGTTATTGCAACCCACAATGCTTTTATTGGAGAGCTGAAAAGTGTGATAATAATAGCAGGTACTGCTCCAATAAATGGACCAAAATAAGGTATCATATTAGTGATTCCTACAATAACACTTAGTAACATAGCAAATGGAGCTTTTACTACTAAAAATAATACTAAAAAACATATTATTGATACTATTAATGAATCTATAAGTTTTCCTACTAAATATCTAGAAAATACTCTATTTACATCTCTACCTAATTCTATTATCTTAGTAGCATTGGTATAACTTAGGATGGAATAAAGTAATCTTTTAATTTGTCTTTTGAAATTTTCTTTATCTTTAAGCATGTATATTGATATAACTATAGATAAAACTATTTTAAGTAAGAAAGCTGTTACATTTATAGCTTGAAATACAACCTGATTAACTGCTAAATTAGCTAATTCTGTTATTTTAGCCAGTGAATCTAATAGTATTTTTTCTAAATTTTCAGTTGCAATACTATTACTTAATATTTCAAATTTAGTTATATTATATTCAATAAATTCCTGAATATTTTTTACATAAGTTGGTGTATTATCTATAAGTGTAGTTATACTCTTAATTATATTTGGAGTTACTATAGCAATTAAAAACACTAGTATCCCAAGTACTATAATATAAGAAAAGAATATACTTCCTAACCTATTAATCTTAAATGATTTTTCAATATATATAACTAAAGGATTTAAAAGGTAGGCTATACTAAATGCAATTAAAAATGGACTTAAAACATTAATAAAATCAAGAAGTGAATATGGATTATCTATAAATTTAAACAAAAGTATAGATAATATAATTAGTGGTAGAAAATTTAAATATGAAACAACTTTCTTTTTGTTCATCGCTACTCCCCTTCAAATATTTATTCTTCCTTCTATTATATATTATATATATTAAAAATGATATAACTTAAATGCTAAGATATATTAATTTAACAATATAAAATACTAAAGGTAAAAAAATTGCTGGAAGCATATTACTTACCTTTATCTCTTTTAATCCTAATATATTTATTCCAATAGCTGATATAAGAATTCCACCTACAGCTGACATTTCTAAAACTACTGAATCTATTAAAAAATCAGTTAAAAATGATGCTAATATTGTTATAGTACCTTGATACAAAAATACAGCAAAACTAGAAAATGCTACTCCTATTCCAAGTGTAGATGCAAATACTATAGATGTTATACCATCTATTACTGATTTTGCATAGAGTGTATTGTGATTTCCTGTTAATCCACTTTCAAGTGAACCAACTATAGCCATAGCACCTACACAAAATATCAAGGAAGTCGTTACAAACCCTTTGGAAAAATTTGAATCACTTCTCCCAAACTTTCTTTCTAAGAATTCTCCTATTTTATTTAACTTTTTATCTATTTTTAAACTTTCACCTATAATTACTCCTATTATCAGACTAAATATCATAGTAAGAATACTTTCACTTTTAAGAGCAGATGTAAGGCCTATTACTATTACAATAAGTGCAAGTGAATCCATTATTATTTCTTTATAATTTTCTTTTAATCCTTCTTTAATACTTACACCTATTATTCCTCCTAACAATATAGCAAGGAAATTAACTATAGTACCTATCAATCTACATCAACTCCTTATTTTTTCTTACCTATACCTAATTCTCGTGCATAATAAAATAGATATTGTTGTGCAAATCCTGCTAACTCTCCAAATTTTTCTTGGCCATACTCTTGTATAAGTTTAAGTTTTGTATCTTCCTCTAAATAAAAATACTCCATAACCCTTTTAACCCATACATCTATTGGAAATGCATCTGATTTCTCCATAGAAAATAACATTATACAATCTGCTACTTTAGGTCCCACTCCTGGAAATATTAAAAGATTTTTTCTTGCATCATCTGTAGGCATATTCTTTATAGCATAAATATCCATCTCTCTTCTATCAACTATATTAGCAGCTGATAATATATATTTAGCCCTAAATCCTAAGCCACATTCTTTTATATCTTCTACTGATAATTTATTTAAACTATTTGCTGTAGGAAAACTATAATATTTATTTCCTCTATATTCTCCTATAAATTCTCCATATTTTTCACTTAATAAATTTAATGATTTCTTTATTCTAGAAATCATATTATTTGCTGATGTAATAAAAGAAATGAGTATTTCCCATTCATCTTGATTTAATATTCTCATTCCTTCTCCAAATTTAATAGCTTTTTCCAGTATAGGATCTTTTGATAATTCTTTTTTAATTTCATCATAATCCCTATGTAAATCAAAATAATAATACCAAATACTTTTAAAATCTTCTTTATTAGTATTGGAAAATACTGCATCATTACCTTCTTTTTTTATATTAAGTATCTTTCCATAAGCAACTATAGTATAACTTCCATCATCTTCTACATGCCATCTAAATGCTTGGCCACACTCAAATATATGTTTAGGCTCAAAATTCTTTATATCTTTTATTATGATTTTATCATTTTGTTCTATTAATTCATAGCTCATTTTACAATTACCTCCTATTTCTTTACCTAAGATAATTACCCTAATAGGATATTTTTAAACCTATACAATAGTAAAAGGTCCCTTTTAAAGGGACCTTTATATATTAATATATTCCTTGTGCCATCATTGCTTCTGCTACTTTTAAGAATCCTGCAATATTTGCACCAGCAACTAGATTATATCCAAATCCATTTTGTTCTGCTGCAAAACGAGCATTTTCATGTATATCTTTCATTATCTTTTTTAAATTTTGGTCTACTTCTTCTTCTGTCCATGATAATCTTAAGCTATTTTGTGCCATTTCAAGTCCAGAACATGCAACTCCACCAGCATTTGCTGCTTTTGAAGGACCTACTATTAATCCTTGTTCTTGTAAATATTTAAGTGCATCATTTGTTGTAGGCATATTTGACACTTCACAGTAGTATTTTAATCCATTTTCTACCATTTTCTTAGCATCTTCCATATGCACTTCATTTTGAGTTGCACAAGGCATTGCTATATCAACTTTAACACCCCATGGTTTTTCTCCTTCAAAATACTCTACTCCAAATTTATCAGCATAATCTTTTACTTTATCTCTACCTGACATTCTCATTTCAACCATGTAGTTTATTTTTTCTTCTCCAGTTACTCCATCTGGATCATAAATATACCCATCTGGTCCTGAAAGTGTAACTACTTTTCCACCTAGTTCATTTATTTTTTGAACTATACCCCAAGACACATTACCAAATCCAGAAATAGATACTGTTTTGCCTTCAAATGTATCTCCATGATAATTTAATATTTCATTCATAAAGTATGCAGCACCAAAACCTGTTGCTTCTGGTCTTATTAAACTTCCACCATATGATAATCCTTTACCTGTTATAACCCCGTTTTCAAATGCGCCTCTTATTCTTCTATATTGTCCATATAAATATCCTATTTCTCTAGCACTTACACCTATGTCCCCTGCTGGAATATCTACATCTGGTCCAATATGTCTATATAATTCAGTCATATAAGCTTCACAGAAATTTCTTATTTCACGATCAGATTTACCTCTTGGGTCAAAATCAGAACCACCTTTACCTCCACCCATTGGAAGACCTGTAAGTGAATTTTTAAATGTTTGTTCAAATCCTAAAAACTTTATAATACCTGAATATACTGATGGATGGAATCTTAATCCACCTTTATATGGTCCTATTGCTCCGTTAAATTGAACTCTCATACCACGATTAACTTGAATTTTACCTTCATCATCTTGCCAAGCTACTTTAAAAGATATTTGTCTTTCAGGTTCAGCCATTCTTTCTAATATATTTGCTTCAACATATTCTGGATGATTTTCTAATACTGGTTCTAATGTACTATAAACCTCTTCTATTGTTTGAATAAATTCTGGTTCATCTGCATTCCTCTGCTTTACTTTCTCAATTACCTCTTCTACATAAGACATTAAAAAACTCCTCCCTTTTTTTGAACTATTAATATATTATGTAACTATATTAACCAAACTCAAATTATGAAAACCTTTTCACGAATATTGCCTTTCAATACAATCTTATGATAACATAAGAAATTTTTTTTGTAAATAAATATTAAGGATTCATAACTTTTTTTATATTAACATTAACACTTAATACATTTAAAGAAGTAGTATACTCTATTTCTTCAATTATATATCTTTGTAACTTCTCTATAAATGAAGGTAAGACTTCTAATTTATTAATATTTATATCTACATTTATTTCTATACCATGAATGTTATTTTTTATATAAATATTATTTATTCTTTCTACATTAGATAATTTGTATCCTGCAATTTTTATTAAATCTTTAAGTACTCCATTGGATATAGTATATTTACCAAAATAACTAAATGTAGGTCGTACTACAGTTTTTTCATAAACATCTTCTTTATTTTTTTCATCTTTTCTTCTAAATATTTTAAGTGTATCAATAAAATATCCTGAAAAATCTTTTTTAACTTCAAATGTAGGTACTGGGATTATATGCTTTCCTTCTTTTTGTCTAGATTTTTTTGCAATTAGTATTTCTTCTTTTTTAGATATTTGATCTATATAAATTCTTTCAGATATTTTAGGAAGTTCTAATGTATTTGCAATTCTTTCTACCATTTTATCTGAAGTACCAAGTATTAAAATTTTATCTAGAGCACCTGCTTTTAATACCTCCATTACTTCTTTTTTATGATCATCGTCCATAAATAATGCTCTTTTCACTGCACTAATAGTTGAACTTTCTCTTTTAGCAGATTTACCTGCCATTACTTTTGCTCCTTTTATAAGTAATCCATCATCCAATATATATTTAATTTTTTTATCTTTTGCAACATTTATAGCTTTATAGCTCTTTCCTGTTCCACTTTCTCCTACTAAGGCATAAACCTTCAAATAAATCACCTCAAATTTTTAGATATAGAATATTATAACAAAAGGAATCAGCATATGCTAATTCCTTTTAAATTTATATTTTAAATCTATCAATTTCACTATTTAGCTTATCTGCTAAACTATTTAAATTATTAGCAAGTACTGCTACTTGTTCCACTGCAGATGTTTGTTGTTGCATTGAAGCACTAACTTCTTCTGAAGCTGCAGCTGTCTCTTCTGATACAGATGATATATTTTGTATAGAATCTATTAATTTATCTTTTCCACTTTCTATAGATTTTATAGCATCATTCATTCCTTCAATTCTGCTTGATATATCGTCAATTTTGTATGATATTTTTCCAAAACTATCATTTACTTTACCTACTGCATTACCTTGTTTAACTGAACTTTCTTTTACATCATTCATAACATTTACTGTGTTTTTACTTTGAGTTTGAATTCCAACTATTATTTCTCTTATTTCATCTGCTGCTTTTCCAGACCCTTCTGCAAGTTGTCTTATTTCATTTGCAACAACTGCAAATCCTTTTCCATGCTCTCCTGCTCTTGCAGCTTCTATAGATGCATTTAATGCAAGTAAATTTGTCTGTTCTGCTATTGATGTAATAGTTTCTAATATATTTCCTATGTTTTTAGATTTATCATTTAATTCAAGTACTGCTTTTTCTATGTTTTCTGTAGTAGTCTTATTTTCTATATTTTCATTCTTTAATGTTTCTACTGCTTCTACACCACTTATATTTAAATCCATTACATCATTAGTAGAATTCATTATCTGTTCACTACTTGTCACAAGCTCGTTTATTTTATCTCCAAATCCTGAAACCATCTGTGCTCCCGTTTCTGCATCTCCTGCTTGCTCAGATGCTCCCTTCGCTATCTCTTCTACTGTACGAGCTACTTCTTCAGCAGATGCACTAGTTTGCTCCGATGTAGCTGCTAATTCTTGAGAAGAACTGATTACTTCCATAGATACATTTTTTGAACCTTTTATAAGGTTTTTAACTTCTTCTATCATCAAATTAAATGTATCAGATAATATTCCAATTTCATCATTAGATTTTACATCTGATCGCACAGTAAAATCACCTTTTTTCACTTTTTCCATATCAGTTACTAACTTATTTATAGGTTTTGTTATTCTTCTAGAAAAGATTATTGCTATTATACTTCCTATTAATAATACAACTAGAGCTATTTCTATTGTATAAATAAGTATTTTATTAACTTCATCTTTTATTTCATTCATATATGTAGCATTTAAAACTTTCCAATCTAATCTATCTATTGTATCAAATGTTGTAAATTTATCTAGTTCTTTTCCTTCTTCTTCCATTGAATATTCTACTAAACCTGACTTATCTTTCTCTACAGCTTTTTTTAGTTTTTCAACAGGGATTTCCTTACCAATCAATTCACTATTTGGATGTGTCATTATATTATTATTTTTATCTAATAAGACTAGTTGAGTATTTTCACCAAAATCTATCTCAGCTAACCTTTCATTTATAACATTTAAAGACAGGTCAATAGCTATTACTCCAACGAGTTTATCTCCATTGTATACAGGGTTAGAAAGAGTTATTATTGTATCTTTTGTATCTGCGTCTACATAAGGTTCATTCCAGACTAAACCATTAGACTCTTTTGCCAAGTTATACCATGGTCTTGTAGTTGGATCATAAGAAGATTCTCCTAAGTCAGTTATAGGAAAATCATAAAAACCACCATTTGTGTCTCCAAAATATATACTTATTATTTCATTATATGTATTATAATATCTTTCTAATGAATTTGAAATTTTAGATATTTGCTCTTCACTTAATTCACTATTTTCTTCTGCCAAATCTATATTTGTAAGACTTGGATCATTTGATATAATATTTAAACTCTTTTCATAACTTGAAAAATACTTATCCATAGTGCTTTTTACTTCTTTTGTGAATATTTTTGATGTATCTTGTAACTCACCTTTTAATGAGTTAACAGTCACTAAAAAAGAAGAACTCCCAATAAACACTACTGTTAAAAGTATTATTACTATTATTAATGTTACCAGTTTTTTAGTTAAGCTCTTTTTTCCTATTCTTTTTTTCTTTTCACCTTTACCCCCTTGTTTAAATTTTGATAATATTTTTTTGAATTGTTTCAATTTTTCCCCACCTCCATTATATATATCGACATATTTCGTACTTTTTTTAATGTTATTAAAATATTTTAATAAATACATATCACTTTTTACATAAAAAATAGTCTAGTTAAAATTAACTAGACTATTTAAAAATTATTTTTGGTCAGCTGTAACTTTTAGAAATCAACTGCCTTAATTTAAGATTCTACTGCCTTTAAAGCTGTAACTATATCATCTACATTGTCAAGAGCTTCTAATAATTCTGGAATTACTTCAAATAAGTCTCCTACAATACCATAGTCTGCAACTTTAAATATTGGTGCATCAGGATTTTTATTTATTGCTACAATACAATCAGAAGATTGCATACCAGCTAAATGCTGTATAGCACCTGATATTCCTGCTGCAATATATAATTTTGGTCTTACTGTAGTTCCAGTTTGACCTACTTGATGAGAATGCTCAATCCATCCTTCATCTACTGCTGCACGAGATGCTCCTACTACTCCACCTAATTTTTCTGATAATTTTTCAAGTAATTCAAATCCTTCAATTGTTTGAACTCCTCTACCACCAGCAACAATTATTGGAGCTTCATCAAGAGCTACTGTTTCTTTTTCAGATTTTACTATTTCTAATACTTCTGTTTTAAGATCTCCATCTTTAAATGCTACTTCAATATTTTCTATAGTTCCTACTGCATTTTCATTGTACTTAGCTTTTTCCATAACTCCAGGTCTAACTGTAGACATTTGTGGTCTGTTATTTGGACAAACTATTGTAGCCATTAAATTTCCACCAAACGCTGGACGTGTTTGAAGTAATTTTCCATCTTCTTCATCTATTTCTAAGCGAGTACAATCTGCTGTAAGTCCTGTAGCTACTTTAGCTGATACTCTTGGTCCTAAATCTCTACCAATTGTTGTAGCACCTATCAACATTATTTCAGGCTTTTTATCTTCTATAAGATCAGATATTACCTTAGCATAAGCATCAGTAGTATAATTTTCTAATTTTTCATGATCTACTTTTAGAACTTTATCTGCACCATATTTAACTAGCTTTTCAGCGTTTTCATCTAAATCTTTACCTAATAATACAGCACTTAATTCTACTCCACGTTTATCTGCTATTTTTCTTCCTTCACCAAGGAGCTCTATAGAAACATTTAATACTTCACCAGATCTTTGCTCTGCAAATACCCATACTCCTTTATAGTCATCTATATTAATTTTACTTTGTACCTCTTCTTCATCTTTAACTATTGCATCCACTGGACAAGCTTCAACACATTGTCCACAAAGTGTACAATTATCCTTTATAGTTGCTTTTTTATCAATCATATCTATAGCATCAAATGGACATACTTTTACGCATATTCCACAACCAATACATTTGTCTGTTATTACTCTTATAGCCATTATTGTCCCTCCTTTGGTTTTATATTATTTGTCTTTCTTTAAGTCTAACTATTAAATTTCTTACTTTTTCTTCAGTTGTTCCTTCTAATTTTTCTCCAGCACCTTTTGTAGCAGGTGTAAATGACTTTTTAACCTGTGTTGGAGATCCTTTAAGTCCTATTTGTGTATTATCAACTATTATGTCATCTAATGACCATACTTTTATTTCCTTTTCTCTAAATGCATCATATATTCCTCTAATTGAAGGATATCTAGGTTCATTTAATTCACCTATTGCAGTAAGAAGTACTGGCATATTTGTCTTTACTTTATAATATCCATCTTCTATTGCTCTATGAGCTATTACTGCATCTCCTTCCACGTCTAATTTTTCAACATAAGTTATTTGTGGCAAATCAAGATGCTCTGCAATTTGTGGTCCAACTTGTGCTGTATCACCATCTATTGCTTGTCTTCCACAGAATATGATATCAAAATTACCTAATCTCTTTATTGCTCCAGCAAGGGTAGTAGATGTTGCCCAAGTGTCTGCTCCAGCAAACGCTCTATCACTTAATAATATAGCATCATCTGCACCCATAGCTAAAGCTTCTTTTAGAGCTAATTTTGCTTGAGGTGGTCCCATAGTTAGTACAGTTACATTTGCATTATATTTATCTTTTAATCTTAAAGCTTCTTCCAAAGCATTTCTATCATCAGGATTTATTATACTTGGAACGCCTTCTCTTATAAGAGTTCCTGTTTTTTTGTCTATTCTTACTTCATTTGTATCAGGAACTTGCTTTATACATACAATAATATTCATCCTCTTTCCTCCTATCATTTTTAAGCTAACACATTTCCAGCTATAACCATTTTTTGAACTTCTGAAGTTCCTTCATATATCTCTGTAATCTTAGCATCTCTCATCATTCTTTCTACTGGATAATCTTTTGTATATCCATATCCACCATGTAATTGAACTGCTTTTGTAGTAACTTCCATTGCAACTTCTGATGCATAAAGTTTTGCCATAGCAGCTTCTTTTCCATAAGAAAGACCTTTTGCCTTTTTATCTGCTGCATTATATACAAGTAATCTTGCTGCATTAATTTTAGTTTCCATTTCTGCTATCATCCATTGTAATCCTTGGAATTTTGCTATCGGTCTACCAAACTGTTCTCTTTCTTTTACATATTTCACTGCTTCATCCATAGCACCTTGAGCAATTCCTAGTGCTTGAGCAGCAATACCAATTCTTCCTCCATCAAGAGTAGACATAGCTATTTTAAATCCTTTTCCTTCAGAACCTAATAAGTTTTCTTTAGGAACTTTTACATTTTGGAATATTAATTCTGTTGTAGCTGATGCTCTTATACCTAATTTATCTTCTTTTTTACCAATTTTAAATCCTTCATAGTCTGCTTCAACTATAAATGCACTTATACCGCGAGTACCCTTTAATTTATCAGTCATAGCCATTATGATGTAAACATCTGCTTGGCCACCATTTGTAATAAATACTTTTGAACCATTTAATATATAATGGTCTCCTTCTAATTTTGCAACTGTTTGTTGACCAGCTGCATCAGTACCAGCATTAGGCTCTGTTAAACCAAATGCTCCTATTGATTTTCCTTCTGCAAGAGGTTTTAAATATTTTTGCTTTTGTTCTTCTGTACCATATTTATATATTGGCCATGCACCAAGTGATGTATGTGCTGATAATATAACACCTGTAGTACCGCATTTCTTAGATAGCTCTTCAACTGCTATAGCATAAGCAACTTCGTCTCCACCTGCTCCACCATACTCTTTAGGAAATGGTATTCCCATCATTTTGGCTTTCACCATTTTTTCAACTGTTTCTTTTGGATATCTTTCAGTTTCATCTATTTCTGCTGCAATAGGTTTAACTTCTTTTTCAGAAAACTCTTCCATGACTTTTCTAATCATTTTTTGCTCGTCATTTAGACTGAAATTCATTTTTTTACCCTCCTTAAATATACAAAACAATTATTTACTTTTTCGTTTCGTCTATTTATAATGCATAATACGTGCCAATAGATAAAAAATTATCATTTTTTATATTTAAATGCTTAAATTACTATGTTATATAATTTTTCTTGAAAAATAATAACTATATTTTATTGTTAATTATATAACTAATTCTGTGTTGTTTCTTATACACTCAAAATAAAAACCCCTAATACTATTGTTAATTACAAGACAAAGATGATGTGTGTTAAATTTTATACACTGTATGGAAATCAAGACATAATAAAAACTTAGGTTTCCCTAAGCTTTTATTCTATCTTATATTTATCCATTTTTTCATATAATGAAGACCTACTAATATTTAGTATCTTTGCTGCATGTACCCTATTTCCACTTGTAAGTTCAAGGGCATTTATTATTGTATTTCTCTCAGTAATTTCTACTGCTTTTTTTAATGAAAAACTACTTTCTTCATTATTATTATTTTTACCTCTTATATATTCAGGTAAATGAGGAATATCTATCTCACATCCTGACTCAACAATATTTATAGCTCTTTCAAGTACATTTTCAAGTTGTCTTACATTACCAGGCCAATGATATGTCTTTAAAACATTCCTAGCCCCATCAGATATTCCCTTAATATATTTACCTACATCACCTTTATGTTTTTCTAACAATATATCTATTAAAATATCTAAATCTTCTTTTCTTTCTCTTAAAGGAGGAATATTAAGTTTTATAACATTTAATCTATAATATAAATCTTCTCTAAATTCGCCTTTTCTAATCATACTGCTTAAATCTTTATTCGTAGCAGATATAACCCTTACATCAATTGGATGTGTCTTATTAGAACCAATTGGTTCCAATTCTTTTTCTTGTAAAACTCTAAGTATCTTAGCTTGCATATTTAATGGCATATCTCCTATTTCATCTAAGAAAATAGTACCTCCATCAGCTAATTTAAATTTTCCTATTTTACCACCTTTTTTTGAACCAGTGAAAGCTCCTTCTTCATATCCAAATAACTCTGATTCTAATAAATCCTCTGGTATTGCAGCACAATTCATTTTTACAAATGGTTTTAATTTTCTTGGACTTGCATTATGAATAGAATGGGCAAATAACTCTTTACCTGTTCCACTCTCACCTACTACAAGTATTGTAGAGTTACTTTTTGAAGATTTTTGTGCAAGTAACTTTACTTTATTCATAATATCACTATTTGATGGAATATTTTCAAATGAATATTTAGCTCTTCTTTCTTTTATAAGTTCTTTTTTATAATATTTAAGTTCATTTTTAATAACATTTAACTTGTTAGCAAGTGAATTTACCTGTTGTATGTCTCTAAACATGATTTTTCCTATAGCACCAACCACTTTACCATCTTCAACAATTGGTATTCTCATAGCTACAATATTTCTTGAACCTATTTTTTGTATTTCTCCAATTTCTGATTCGCCTGTATCAAGTATTACATGAAGTCTTGTATTTTCTATTACATTTGTAACATCTTTTCCTATTACATCATCTTTATCCACATTCAAAAATTTTGCATAAGACTGATTTATCATAGTTATTTTTCTACTTTTATCAATTACAACTATTCCATCATATGCATTGTTTAATATGGTCTTTAATGTTCCAGTTAAGTTTTTTTCTGTATCTAACTTCCTATTAATTACATTGTTTGTATTATAATATGCTTTTAATAAATCAGTATTTGTCAAAACTCCTACTAAATTATTTTCTTTATCTAATACTAAATTCCTACCCATATTCATATCTAATATTTTATCTGTGTCCTGATCTGGATAAATCCATTTGATGTCCTTATTCATTATATCTTTAATTTCACTATTTAAATCTATATTATTCGATATAGCATAATACAAGTTTTCTTTTTGAAAAATCCCTATAAGTTCTCCTTTAGAATCTAATACAGGTAAAGAGTCTATCTTATTATCATACATTAATTTTGTAGCATATATTATTTGTTTATCTTGATTTATAGTTATAGGATTTCTAGTCATTACATCATTTACTCTCATAATTTCCTCCATATTAGAAAAGGCCATCTATAAGACGGCCTTTATTTTTTCTCTTTTAAAAGATAAGATAATGTAAATAAACTCTCATTTAAATGTACATCTTCAACTGTTATGTTTTCTGGTACTTTTAGATCTGCTGGAGCAAAGTTCCAAATACCTGTAACTCCACTTTCTACTAAAGTATCAGCTATTTCTTGACTACCTTCTTTAGGTGTACATATAATACCTATTTCAATATCATTCTCTTTTATAAAATCACCCATATCTTCCATAGCCTTAACTTCTACATCTCTTAATTTTTTTCCTGTTACTTTAGGATTTTTATCAAATATACCTAAAATTTCAAATCCTGAATCTGAAAACCCTCTGTAATTTGCAATTGCTTGACCTAAATTACCTGCTCCTATTAGTACAGCACGATATGTTTTATCTAATCCTAAAATTTTCCCTAATTCTCTTTGTAGATCTTCTACATTATAACCATAACCTTGTTGTCCAAACCCACCAAAATTATTTAAATCTTGTCTTATCTGAGAAGCAGTAAAATCTGTAAGTTTACTTAGCTCCTTTGATGAAATCCTTTTAATATCATTTTCTAGAAGTTCAGACAAATATCTATAATATTTCGGCAGTCTTCTTATTACAGCCATAGAAACATTTTTATTTTTCATTTCTAATCCCTCTCATTCATTCAAATTTATAAATATGTTAATTATATAACATAATATCAGCATGTGTCAAATTTTGCACTAAGATTATTATACTAGATTTTTATATAATTATCAAAGGTTATCTACCATTCTTAATACTATACCCAATTATATCTATTTTTAAAAACTGTACTAAAAAAAAAATATCATATATAATAGGATAAGAAATAAGGAGTGAAAAAAATGATAATTTTATCATGCAATAATATAAATAAATCTTATATTGGAGAGCCAATTTTAGAAAGTATATCTTTTGCAATAAATGAAAAAGAAAAAGTAGGATTAGTAGGATTAAATGGTGCTGGAAAATCTACACTTTTTAAAATACTAATAGATGAAATTTCTATGGATAGTGGAGAAATATATATTGCAAATGAAACTAAATTAGGTTATTTAAAACAAAATACATTGTTTGAAAGTGAAAAAACAGTATATGATGAAGCTTTAGAAGAATTTAAAAATATTATTGATTTAGAAAAAAGTATAAGAAAATTAGAAATAGAAATAAGTGAAAAAAGTAAATGTGATAACTTAGAACAAATGGATAAACTTATGAATAAATATTCTAGATTATCAGAAGAATTTAATGAAAAAAATGGATATGCATATAGTAGTGAAATTAAAGGTGTATTAAAGGGACTTGGTTTTTCAGAAGAAGAATTCTACAAACCCATAAATAACTTAAGTGGTGGTCAAAAATCAAGAGTTCTACTTGCAAAGCTATTACTTAAAAAACCAAATTTATTATTATTAGATGAGCCTACTAATCACCTAGATATTGATGCAATAAATTGGTTAGAAAAATATATAAAAGAATATAATGGAGCTGCAATTATAATCTCTCATGACAGATATTTTCTAGATTCTACTGTTACTAAAATATTTGAATTAGAAAATAGAAAACTTCAAATATATAATGGTAATTATAGTACATTCATGAAAAAGAGAAAAAAAATAATAGAACTAAAAACTAAAGATTATGAAAATCAAAGAAAAGAAATAAAAGATGAAAAAGAAAAAATAAGAAAACTTGCATTAGGTGGTAAAAGAGCCATTAGACAATCTAAAAGCAGACAAAAAATGCTTGATAAAATAAATGTTTTAGATAAGCCTAAATCTATTGATGGTCGTTCCAAAATAAAATTTGATCCTAAAATAAAAAGTGGCGATGATGTTTTAAAAGTAGAAGAAATATCAAAATCCTTTGGAGAAAATAAATTATTTGGAAATGTTTCATTTAATATATATAGAGAAGAAAAAGTAGGATTAATAGGACCAAATGGTGTTGGTAAAACAACACTTTTCAATATAATATTAAAAACCATAGAAGCAGATAGTGGCAAAGTAAATATTGGTCACAAAGTAAATGCAGCATATTATGACCAAGAACAAACAAACTTAAATAATAATAAAACAATAGTAGATGAAATTTGGGATGAAAATCCATCCTTTGATCATTATACTATTAGAAGTATTTTAGCTAGATTTTTATTTACTGGTGATGATATATTCAAAGAAATATCTACACTTAGTGGTGGAGAAAAAAGCAGATTATCTCTTATGAAACTAATGCTTTCTAAAGCTAATTTCCTACTTATGGACGAGCCAACAAATCATTTAGATATTGATTCAAAGGAATCATTAGAAGATGCTTTAATAGATTATACAGGCACTTTATTTGTAATATCTCATGATAGATATTTTCTAAATAAAGTAACAGACAAAATACTTGAATTAACTAATGAAGGTTTAGAAGAATACCTAGGAAATTATGATTACTATATTGAAAAAAAGAATGAAATAATAGATGTTGAAGAAAATAAACCTACTAAAACAAAAACTCAATTAAAAAATGAACAAAAAAAGCAAAAAGAAAAAATACGTAATGAAAAAAAGAAAAAAAAGAAAGTTAAAGAAATAGAAAAACAAATTTCTGATTATGAAAAACAATTAATTCAATTAGAATATGATATGTGTTTACCTGAAATATATTCAGATCCTGAAAAAAGTACTGAAAATATAAAACAAAGTAAAATAATAAATGAAAAATTAGAACATTTATATAATGAATGGGAAATGCTACTTTCAGATTAATAGAAAGTAGCATTTTGTCTTAATTTATCATTAAAAAAAGATTATTGTTTACCAAACATGCGTACTAATTATATATGTTTATATATAATTAGGTATAAATTAAAAATTATATACAAATAGTCCACATTTTATACACATAATCCCCAAACTTATCAACATTTTTTTTTAGAACATATCTATTTCAGAGTTCTTTTCCACATTATCCACAGAATTTGTAGATAAAACTGTAAACATTGTGGAAAAGTCATGTTATTATATTTTTCGTCAAAATTCAATTTTTAAGTTAACATAATACCTAATCTCCAAGTTTTAAATTTGGAACTGCATTTAAACTAAGGTCAGAATACTTATTATTTATATAATTGTAATATCCAGCTGATGCAATCATAGCTGCATTATCAGTACATAATAGTCTTGATGGATATTTAACCTCTATATTATATTCTCCAGCTTTTTTCTTCATTAATTCACGAAGTCCACTATTTGATGCTACTCCTCCAGCTATAGCTATTATTTTAGAGTTTTTCATATTAGCTAATTTAACTGTTTTATCAACTAATACCTCTATTACAGCATTTTGAAAGCTTGCACAAACATCTTCTACAACTATATCTTCACCTTTTTGCTTCATGCTATTAAGATAATTTAATACTGCTGACTTAAGACCACTGAAACTAAAATCAAAGCTGTCTTCCTCTAAATAACTTCTTGGAAAATCTATTGCATCTTCATTTCCTTTTTTTGCTAAATCATCAATGATTGGACCACCTGGATAACCTAAATTCATAGCTCTTGCTATTTTATCAAATGCTTCACCTGCAGCATCATCTCGAGTTCGACCTAATATTTCATATTTCCCATAATCTTTTATATAAACTAAATGTGAATGTCCACCTGATACTATAAGACATACAAAAGGTGGTTTAAGATCTGGATATTCTATATAATTTGCACTAATATGACCTTCTATATGATTAACTCCTATTAAAGGTTTATCTAATGCAAAACTAAGTGCTTTAGCATATGATAGCCCAACTAAGAGAGCTCCTACAAGACCAGGTCCATATGTTACTGCTATATTATCTATATCATTTAATGATAACTTTGCTTCATTTAAAGCATCATCTAATATATAATCTATTGTTTCAATATGTTTTCTGGAAGCAACTTCTGGAACTACTCCTCCAAATTTTTTATGAAGATCTATTTGTGAAGATATTCTATTAGTTAAAACTTCTCGTCCATTTTTAACTATAGCTATTGAAGTTTCATCACAAGACGTTTCTACTCCCAATGTAATTACATTTTTCAAAATTATCCCTCCAAAATTATTTAATTTAATTATATACCATGTTGAATATTATAAACAAGTTCTACAAAAACTAATTTTAATCACTTTAAAAAGGAGTGTGATCTTATGCCAAAAAATAGACATATAGGATATGATGGTGTAGATAAAAATAATAGTTTTTTCAAAGAAGTATATAAAGCAACTGCCTTTGGTGATTTATCTCTTTATAACAATATGAATGAATTTACAAATCCAAAAAGAGATAAAATTCATTTTGATAAAAGAAAAAATGAATTTAGATAAGTAATAAAAAATATTAGGACACCTAATTAGGTGTCCTAATCTAACTTTACATCCATACTTGATAAAATTTGATCTATAAGATTTAAACTACATTTATGATTTGCATTAAAATGTTTGCAATTTTCACAACTAATAGTCTCTTCCCCCATAGACTTTACTTCTGACCTTAGATTTTCATTTTCTTCAAAATTATATTCACTACATCTCTCAGCTATATTTTTTAATTGATCTTTATTTGCCATATTTATATCGCTCAATTTATCATCTCCCAAATAGTTATATCCTTAGTATAACTATTTTAGAAAATTATATTCCAATATTTAAACCACCACTTGTTAGAATATAAACTCCTGCATAAAATATAACCCAAAAAATCCACGGAATAAGTACTGGTAATATTGCCTTTTTATATGAAATTTCAAATATATATTTTGTTCCAATAAATGATAGTACAAGATACCATATTATAAAAATATCTATACTCAAAGCTATTCCAAAAAATAGCGTCCCTTCTAATGATGAAGGTAATATCTGAGCTAAATTAAATTTAAAAACATCAAAATTTGTGAAATATATTATTGTTCTAGAAATTAATGTTCCAAGCACTATAGGTATATATGAATAACTTGTTACAAGCATGCCTTCTTTTGTATCTCCATCTCCTCCAACAAGTACAGAAAGACCTGTTATCATAAAGGCTTTAAAACCAATTACAATTAAAGGCATTATTCCAGCTAAAGCAATTGTCATGTATTTATATACTTCTAATTGAGAATCACTTGGAATAGGTTGGCCACTTTGTTTTGCACTATCTATCATACTATTTATAAAATCAGTAGAACTTATTTCAATAAATGCTGCTAAAAATGAAATTACCAATATAATTATTATAGCCAATTTTAAATTCGGATAAAATTTTATGCTTTTAAACAATTCTTTTGGATTTGTAAATACATCTTTTATCTTTTCTTTCATTGTAAGTTCACGTGCATCACTATAATCTATAAATTCATTAAAATTATCACTCATAAAAACACTCCTTTTAAAATAAAACTTCTTTCCACATAATAATTGCATCTTCATTTGTATCAGAATAATATCCAGGTCTGATTCCCACTTCTACAAAATCATTATTTTTATATAATTTTATAGCAGGATCATTAGACTTTCTTACTTCAAGTGTCATCCTTTTTATCATCATTTCTTTAGATATTTCTACAAGTCCATTTAATAGTTTAGTCCCTACCCCTTCTCCTCTATATTCAGGATGAACTGCAATATTTGTAATATGAGCTTCATCAAGTATAAGCCACATTCCCCCATAACCAACTATTTTAGTATCATTTTTGGCCACTATGTATCTTGCAAGCTTATTTTCTTTTATCTCTTTTATAAATGATTCTTTTGACCATGGAGTTGAAAATGACATATTTTCTAATTCTAATATATTATCAATATCTTCAGATTCCATATTTCTAATCACTATACTATTCATCTTTTTTCTTCATCTTCTCATCATATTGTCTCTCTGCTTGAGATTTTCTTAAATAGTCAGGGACCAATAATTTATAATCTATATATTCACCATTTTTCACTTTTCTAAATGCAAGTTCTGCTATTGATGATGCCCTTGGCATTCTTGTAGAAACAGTTGAAAATATTATTCTATCACCTAATCTGTTTTTTAATATGCTTCCATATTTAGATTCTACATCCCCATTTATAATTATATCTTCATCTCTTTTTTCAAGTATTTCTATTATATTGTCTAATTCTAAAACATCCTGTTCCATACATATATTAAATTTTCCATCTACCCATTTATATATTCCAGTATATACTCTATCACGTCTAGCATCCATCATTGGAACTATAATTCCATCTCCAAATGGTATATTAAATGCTAAAGCATCCATTGTTGGTATTCCTACTGTCTTTTTATTGTGAGCATGTGCCATTGCCTTAATACTTGCTAATCCTATTCTAAGACCTGTAAAAGAGCCTGGACCTACTCCTGCTGCATATATATCAATATCTTCCGGTTTTAAATCTAAACTATCCATAAGTGTCTTTATGCTAGGCATTAATTTCACTGAATGAGTCATATTGTCATTTATTATATATTCACCTAATAAAGTTTCATCCTCCATTACTGCACATGTTGCTACTCTAGAGGAACTTTCTATTGCTAGTATCTTCATATTTTTTCAACTCCTCAACTAAATCTTTATATCTTTCACCTATCGAGTTTATATTAAACTTTCTTTTATTATCTTTTTCTAATCTTTCTATATTTATTTCTATCCTATCTTCTGGAAGTATCTCCTTTATAATAGATGACCATTCAATTATATTTACACTTTCTGAATCCATATATTCATCATAACCTATATCATACATCTCATCTACATCTGATATTCTGTAAACATCAAAATGATTTACATGTACTTTTCCCTCATACTCATTTACTATAGTGAATGTAGGGCTTGTTACATATTCATCTACGCCTAAACCCTTTACAATAGATTTAGTAAGTGTAGTTTTTCCTGCACCTAAATCACCATCTAAACAAATTATATCTCCTGAGTTTAATAAACTACCTATTAATTTTCCTAATCTTTCTGTTTGTTCTGTACTTTCTGTAATTATTCTTATCATATTTAATCTTTTCCTTTCCTAATCCTAATATGTATTATATAATTATTGCCCATTATATACAAGAAAAAACCAAAGCAATTAGCTTTGGTTATTTATGAAGTAACGGTGATATTCTCTTATATAATGGTATAGTTATAGCGGAAATTAGTATACCTTTTACAATATTAAAAGGTGTTATTGCAAATATAACAAGTGTTTCTACATCTTTTACAAAACCATTAAGGGCAGATCCCATTTCCACAAAACTACTTATTGGTAATCCATATAGCTTTGAATAAAAAGGTAATAAGAAAAAGTAATTTGCAATACCTGCTACAATGGTCATAACAATAGTTCCTGCTAATAACCCAACTACAGCTGATTTAAAACTTTTTCCCTTTTCATAAATTATTCCTGCAGTAAATACGAATAAACTACCTACTATAAAATTGGCAAGCTCTCCTACACCTGCTGTAGCTGTACCTTCAAGTGCAAGATTTAAAATATTTTTAAGTAGTTCAATAACAACTCCTGTCATTGGTCCTAAAGCAAATGCACCTATCAAAGCTGGTATATCACTAAAATCGATCTTTAAAAATGGTGGAGCAAACCATAATGGTACCTCTATAAACATAATTAAAAATGCTAATACTGATAACACTGCTGTTTTTGTAAGATATTTTGTATTTACTTTCTTTTTAGTTGCCAACATTTAACTTACCTCCTGTGTTAGTTTCTTCAGGTAGATAATATAAGCCCTTGGAAAACTCCAAGGGCTTTAAATTCTACATAATTAAGTATGTATCATACTTAATCCTCTTCCATCCAGACTTTACTGTCGGTCTTGGAGTTTCACCAAGTCAACCATATTTTCATATGGGTCGCGGACTTTACCGCCGGTCGGGAATTTCACCCTGCCCTGAAGATTAACTATTATTTTTTATTTTTGTTAACTTAATTATAATATATAGTTATTAGTTTGTCAATAAAAAAACTAGAAGGAAACTTCCTTCTAGTTTTTATTTAAAGAGATAGTTTATGCTTTCTTGCCATAAAGAAACCAATTAATATAAGTGTTAATCCTGTTATATAAAATGATAAACTACTCTTTTCACCTGTTTGTGGTAATGAGCCATCTTTATTTGAATCATCCGCTCCTGCAACTTTAGAATCTTCTAGTTCATTTTCAATCTCTAATTCTAAGTTTAAATTATCAGAAGTGATTTCCACTTTATGCTTAGTTTTATCTAATACATATCCTTCTGGTGATTCAATTTCTTGTATTGTATATTCTCCTCTTATTAAATCGTTAACACTTACCTTTCCTTCTTTATCTGTTACTAAAGTTTCTACTAAGTTTCCTTCACTGTCTCTTAATTCAAATTTAGCTCCAGATAGTACTTTATCTGTGTCTTTTTCTACTTTAAGAATATTAATAGATCCTCTCATGAAGTTTTCAACTGTCTTTTGGATATCTAATTCATCTGCAGTTAACTCTACTTCATATTTTGTTTCATCTAACTCATATCCTTCTGGTGCTTTTATTTCTTGAATAGTATACTTACCTCTTGGTAAGCTACCAATACCTGCTTGACCATTTTCATCTGATACTAGAGTTTCTACTAAGTTTCCTTCACTATCTCTTAGTTCAAACTCTGCTCCAGATAGAGGCTCCTCTGTATCTCCATCTATCTTGTTTATAATTATTGAACCATGTTTAAAGTTTTTAATAGTCATTTCTGGATTTAAGTTCTCAGAATTTAATTCTATTTTATGTTTTGTTTCATTTAGTACATATCCTTCTTTTGTTTCTATTTCTTCTATAATGTACTCGCCTCTTCTTAAATCACCAAGACTTGCATAACCATTTTCGTCTGTTACTAGCTCTTCATCTACTGTTCCAGCTTCATTTGTTACCTTAAACTTCACACCTGATAGAGGTTCTTCAGTATCTCCATCTATCTTATTAATTGATATTGATGCTTTCATAAAGTTTGATACTTCATACTCATAATTTAAGTTTTCAGCATTTAATTCTACTTCATGTTTTGTTTCATCTATAATATATCCTTCTGGTGCTTTTGTTTCTTCTATAGTATACTTACCTCTTCTTAAGTTATCAAGGCTTGCTTCACCATTTTCGTCTGTTGTTAGAATTTCGTTTACTGTTCCTGTTTCATTTGTTACCTTAAATTCTGCTCCAGATAATGGTGCTTCTGTATAGCCATCTTTTTTAACTATTGATATTGATGCTTTCATGAAATTTGAAACTTTATGAGTATAATTTAGATTTTCATCATTTAATTCTATTTGATGCTTCGTATCATCTAATTCATAACCTTCTGGTGCTTTTGTTTCTTCTATAGTATAATTACCTCTTCTTAAATTATCTACACTTGCTTTACCTTCATCATCTGTTTTTAAAGTCTTTTCAAATGTACCATCTTCACTTGTTATCTTAAACTCTGCACCTGATAATGGTGATTCGGTATAACCATCATCTTTAACTATTAATATAGAAGCATTTTTATAGTTTTGAATAGTTTTTTCTATATTTAATGTTTCAGAGTTTATATTTATTTCATGAATAGTTTCATCTAGCACATAACCTTCTGGTGCTTTTGTTTCTTTAAGAGTATACTTACCTCTTGGTAAATTGCTTATATTTGCCTTACCGTCATTATCTGTTTTTAAAGTCTTTTCAAATGTCCCATCTTCACTTGTTATCTTAAACTCTGCTCCAGATAATGGTGATTCCGTATAACCATCTTTCTTTACTATTGATAAAGATCCTTTTTTAAGATTCTCTATTGTTTGTTTTATTTGATTAGTTGAATCTACTTTTATTTCTATTGCCTCTTCATCAATTATTTCATATCCATCTGGTGCTGCTTTTTCTCTTAAATAATATGTTCTATATGATAAGCCTTCAAAAACTAACTTTCCGTTTTTATCAGTAGCTTTTGTTTCAACTATCTTTTCATCACCATTTAACAGATAATACAACTCAAACTCTGCTCCAGGTAATAAATCTCCAGATTCTCCATCTTTCTTTTCTACTAATATAGAACCTCTATTAACTCCACTTCCTGATCCACCTGAAGTTTGTTTAGCTGTATACTCTACAGAATCATTTTGGTCTATATTTTGTTCTGATCCTGAGAAACTTGCATTATTTTTAACTGTACCTGTTTCAGATATTACAACTGTATCATATTTAACTTCATAGACTGAATTTATGCTATTTAAAAATTCTATTTTTAATTCAGTTTCATCATTAGCTAAATCATTAGTTTTTAATGTATAATCTTCACCTTTTACTAATTCACTATTATCTGATTTATCATATATTTTCAAACTATCTTGAATATATACAAGGCCTGAACTTATTGTATCTATAAATACTGAGCCTGGCTTAATTTCTGATAAGGATTCATTTATAGTAATTTTCCAGTTTATTTCATCATCAGTATAAACAGTATTACCTTCTATACCTTCGCCTTCCTTTACTACAAAACTGTTGGATTTTGGATACTTTACCTCTGCAGTATAAGTTTTATCCTTATTAACAGTTGCAGAATTAGAATAATTAGGTTTTGATATGCCCTCTATATTAGTAGTATACTCTACTAAATAAGGTTTATCTATACCACCATGGAATGTTAGGTTGAAGCCTGTATATTTTCCTTCTTCTCCTACTCCTTTTATAGTATATGAATCAGTAGTTAAGACTTGTCCTGTTTCATCTATAGTCCCATCAGGATTTACACTATATTCTTTTATTACAATACTATCTAAATCTATTATATATTGACCCTCACTTAATGTATCTTCAACTACAAATTCACTACCTGTATAGTCTTTAGATAAATAGTTTAAATGTAATTTCCAATCAACTTTTCTTTCTGGTTTATTAAGTTTACCTGACTTCTTACCATTGTTCGTTGCTGTGTCATTTATTTTATGACTTGCTTTTCTTGGTTCTTTGAAATCTACAGTTTTTCCGTTATACTCAGTTTTTCCTATAAACTCTGCCTTATTTTTATATATACTTTTATCTGAGCCAGTATTTTCTGTAAGATGCTTATCATCTGGATCAAATGATGTTTTATATGATATAGAATACTCTTTTCCTTCAAGTGGTAACACTGTATTTTTAAATTCCAATATAAAACCTTCACCATAATTACTACCATTAGGTATTATAGTATAGTCAGTACCTTTTTCTAATTCTTTATCAAATCCTTTAAACACTAAACTATCTTCTAAAAACACTAACCCATTATTGGGGAATGTATCTACTATTTTAAGATCTGTTATCTTACCTTTTTTAGGATCGATCTTTAATTCCCAACTCATTGTTTTATCTTTATAATTAATGTCTTTTGCACTTTTATTAAAGTTATTTGATATTTCAGGTTCTTCATTTGCTTCCTCGGTAATATCACCTACACCAATTCCATCACCAGTAAGTTTTGCTTTATTTTCAAAACTTACTTGATCATAATTAGTTATTTCTGTTTTATATACAATTTTATATGATGAATCTATATTTCCAAAATCTATTGTAAATCCATCAGTAGTTACTTGTGGTTTAGGATTTGTAATTTCCTTTCCACTAGAATCAGTTATTATGAAACTATCTTCTATTAATTCTAATCCTTCACCAATTGTATCAGTTATTTTTACATTTTTGATATTAGCATTAGCTTTATTTACATGTATAGTCCATTCAATTGTTTTATTATTATAATCTATATCAGCGTCACCATTTTTTTTCAATAGACTATCTCTTTTAATTGTAACTTCACCAGTATCTTCTTTTTGTTCTATATTACTTGCTGTTAAAGTAGCTTTATTTATGAATTTATTAGATTGTTGGTATTCACCACTATTTACTTTGCTATAGTCTATATCAGTAGTATACTTAATTTGATAAGCTTCATTTATATCTCCTAATGCTATTTCAAAGTTATCTCCATTATTAGTTATAATTTTATCTTTTATTTCATTACCTATTACTTCATTACCAGCATTATCAAAAGTCAATTCATATATTTTTATAGTACCCTCTTGGACAGTTAATCCATCCGGTAATTGATCTATAATCTTAGCATTATTAATTGTGTCTTCAGATTCGTTTACATTTATAACCCAATTAATCTCAGTTGCATCTAAGTCTTTATTAGCTATTCCATCTTTCTTTTCTATATAGTTTCCTCTAGTAATTTCTACTGTGGCATTATCTGTATGAGGTCCATCATTACTATTTATAGTAGCTTCATTTGTAAATGATAATTTACTATTATCAGTTATTTTTGTAGTATATCTTATACTATATGCACTATTTATATCTCCAAAATCTATTGGAAATTTAGTTGCACTTTTATCAGTACTAGGTTTTTCACCAGTTATACTTCCATCATAACCAATAGTAAGATCATATATTTCTATATTTTCAAGTTCTACTCCTTCTGGAAGAACATCTTCTACTGTTACTCCTTTTAACTCTTCTAGACCTTTATTTATATCTAATGTCCAAGTAATATTAGTTGGGTTCATTTTTTTATCAGCTAAACCACTTTTATCAATTATAGGATTATTACCTTTAGGTTTAAGTGTAATAGTAAAAGATTTATCTGTTTTATCATTAAACTTAACCTCTTGAGAAGTATCATCTTCAAATTCTTCTAAATCGAATTCAAAATTAAACCATACATTTCCACTTCTCTGTTGTTTTCCTACTAATTCATCATTAAATTCTACTCTTAGTGTTTTACTATTTTTATTTAAATAGTATGTACCTATTTTTATATTTTCACCACTTAATAAATCACCATCTGTATCTGAAAATGGTATAAATTCATCTGGTATTGAAATTTCAGCCCAATCACCTGATTGAAGATTTACACTATCTTCTAATTCCCAATTATAATCTATTCTTATTGTAGTATCCTCTGTTACTTCAATTGTAGTATCTGTAGATATTTGATTTCCATTAACTTTGAGAATTACAGAGCTGAAAATATTACCTAAATCCTTAGACTCTGAACTTTGAGAAGCTTTTATTAATGAATTGTCTGTTTCTCCTTCATTATTTTGTTCAGGCTCTGTTTTATTTGAATTAGTTTCTTCTAAATTTTCTTCAGTTTCTATAGGTTCTGTACCCTTAGAATTATCTAATTCAATTGATTTTTGCTGTTCATCAACAAGCTTTTGTTGACTACTTACATTTGTAATCTCTTCGTCAAGCTGTTGAGTATTAACATTTTCATCTGCAGATACAGTATTTAAAGTGAAAGTACTTCCCATTTGCAGAACTAATGTTAATACTAAAAGCACAGCTAAAAATTTCTTGCTATTTGTCCATGACATTTTCATATTACATTCTCCTTACTTTTTTATATTACATAACGTTATAGTTCTATCCTCCTTTTAAACTTGGTTCTAATTTCCTATTTACAATAGGATATTAGAACTATACCCGTTTTAATTAAGATATAACATTTATTATGTAATATATTACTAAAATAATTAAAATGTAATTCTTTTCTCAAATTAATAAATATTTTTACAGTTAGTTTCCTTTATAAATAATATTGATACCATAGACATTATTATAAATATTAAACAAACATATAAGATTAAAGTATAATCATAGTTACTTAATTCTAAAACATACCCTATAAGTGGTTGAATAATTGCTGCAAACAAAAATCCTCCCATATTAGCTATAGATGTAGATACTCCTGGATATTTCTCAGGATTCACTTCTTTTGCTATTGCCCATGAAAGTATAAATCCAGAAGAAAATAATCCCATAAGAAAAAATAATATATACAAATAATTTATATCAAGATCTACAAATATAAATATTAACCATATGAATAAATAAATTATAGTTGAAATTATAAATGGCAATTTTCTTTTCTTTAATTTATCTGAAATATTCCCAATAACTAAGCTTCCTATCATAAGTCCAATTGTTATCATCATGGTGAATATGGAAGCTTCACTTTTAGAAATATTATATGTATAAATCATATAAGGAACTCCCCATGTACCCATAAAAGCTATGACTGTACCAAAAATTCCTCCCATGGCAAAGAAACTTGGCCATGTATGTGGATTTTTAAATACTGTTTTGATACCACTTCTAATATTTAAATCGTCTTTTTCATTAATAATCACAATAGGCTCAAGCCCTACATCCTCAGGATTATTTCTTACTATAATATAGGCAAGTATTGCTATACCAATACTTATAAATCCAATTACAGAAAAAGAATTTCTCCATCCAATAGTTGCTACTAGTAATACCAAAGGATATTGGGCAAGTAAAGCTCCACCATTTCCGATAAAAGATGTAAGGCCTGACATTTTTCCGAATTCGGAAGGCTTAAACCACTGTGATAATACTTTAAGTATTGAAATAAAAATTACAGAAACTCCAAAACCTACTATAAGCCTGCCAATATAAGCCATAGTAATATTTTGAGAAAATCCAAATATAATAGAGCCTATTCCTGCAAATACGGCTCCTAATGTAACCGTTTTCCTAGCGCCTAAAGTATCCGCAAGTATTCCACTTGGTATTTGCATTAACATATATGGATAAAAATACATGGAACCAAAATTTCCAAATTCTACATCTGTTATACTAAATGAATTTATAAGTTCTTCTCTTACAACACCTGCTGCTACCCTATGAAAAAATACTATAACATAAGAAAGAGCAAGTACTCCCCATATAATCCATCGCCTATTATATTCCTTCTCATTTATGCTTTCCAAATAAATTCCTCCTTTAAAATATATATCTAATTTTAAGTATATCATACATAATAATACAATTAATAAAAAAATCTTGAAGAGTATTCTCCAAGATTAATAAGTTTATTTCTTTAAAATTTTTCCCTTAATAATAGTTAATATGAAATATGTTGATGCTGATAAAAGTATTATTGTAGCCCCTGAAGCTATATCAAATGTATATGATATAAATAATCCTGTAACTGTAAATACAATTCCTATTATACTGGAAATTATCATCATATTTTTCAAATCATAAGTAAATAATTTAGCAATAGCAGGTGGTATAGTAAGAAGAGCTATAACAAGTATTATCCCTACTACTTTAAGTAATACTACAATAGTTAAAGCTATCATTACAAATAAAAAGTTCTCTAAAAATCTAGTTTTTATTCCCAATACTCTTGAAAATTCTTCATCAAATAAATAAGATTTCCAATAATTAAATAATAATACAATAGAAGTAACTACCACAATATTTGCTACAATCATTATGTTCATAGAAAAATCTGATACTGTAAGAATATCTCCAAAAAGATAGGATGTCATATCTGGTGGATATCCTTCCATTAGGGATATAAAAAATATTCCAAGAGACATTCCTACTGACCAAAATATCCCTATTATGGCATCTGAATTAGTTTTTGCACGTCTATTTATTGTAGATATAGAAAGTGCAGCAATAATTGAAAATAAAAATGCACCTATTATAGGTTCAAACCCCAATAGATAACCAAGGCCTATACCTCCAAAGGAAGTATGAGCTATACCTCCACTCATCATTACAAGTCTTTTCTCTACAATTATAGTACCTATTATCCCACAAACAATACTTGCGAGTATTGCTGCAATAAAAGCATTTGTAAAAAAATCATATTTAAATGCTTCTAATATCATATTTCTTCACCTTCCTCATCATGAACATGAAGCACTCTATGAGGAGTATTTCCATGTGCTATTAATTCTACTGGACATCCATAAACATTTTCTAATGTCCTTTTACTCAATTTTGTATCATCACCATGATAATGCATTTTTTTATTTAAACAAGCAACCGTATCTATATAAGAATTAATGACCCCTACATCATGACTTACTACTATTATAGTTTTATCTTCATTTAACCTTTTAAGTAAATTATATATTTCTGTTTTAGAATTAGCATCTAAACTTGCTGTAGGTTCATCTAATATCATAATTTCAGGTTCCATTATAAGTGCACGAGCAATAAGTACCTTTTGAAGTTGTCCACCTGATAATTGTGATATTTGTCTATTTCTAAATTTATATATGCCAAGGCTATGCATTATTTCCTCAGCCTTGTTAATATCTGTGTTTTTGAATCTATGAAGAAATTTAATTTTACCTTCAAGTTTGCCTAGAAGTATAACATCTAATACTTTTATAGGAAATGTTCTATCAAAATTACTAAACTGCGGTACATAACCAATAGGTCTATGGTCATTTATTTTTACTTCACCAATATTTGGTTTTATAAGGCCTAAAAGAGATTTCAAAAGAGTAGTTTTTCCTCCACCATTTGGTCCTATTACTCCTAAAAATTCACCTTTTTTAATTTTTATATTTATATCATCTAAAGCAGTTACATTATCATATTTTACAGTGAGATTATTTACCTCTATGATATTCATCAATTCACCTTCCTTATTCCTTACAATATACCTATTTTATCAGATTGAAAAATGCTGTCAATATGAATATACCCTAATATTATATTCTAGACAATATGATATAATTTAAACAATTAAAAAAGAACTAATTCAATAATAAAATGAACCAGCTCTTTTTTATATTATTATTTTATAATTTTACCTAGTCGTGATTTCAGTATTTTTTTATCTTTTGCTACAATTTCACCATTTATTATAACATATTCAATACCTTCTGGAGGCAATGTAGGATTTAAATAATCTGCTTTATCTTGAATGTTTTTAGGGTCAAATATAACTAAATCTGCATCATAATTTAATTTTATTTGTCCTTTAGATTTTAATCCTAACCTTTTAGCTGGTATTAATGTCATTTTCTTTAAAGCTTCTAACATAGATATTTTCTCTTCTTCTCTTACATATTTTGATAATGCTTTTGGAAATGTACCTGCTCCTCTAGGATGTCCTTGAGAGGTATTGTATAGTCCATCACTTGCTATGCTCATAAAAGGTGATTTTAATGCTCTTACAACTTCATCTTCATTCATTACAAAAGCTACTACTAACATATTAGGATGTTCTTTTCTAGCTTTTATAAATAATTCTTTATTGCATCTAACCCCCTTATAAGGTTCTTCAGTAAGTAAAATACTGTCATAAGACTTGTTCCAGAGGTCAAAACACCCTTCATCAAATACAGCTGAACCAATATAAGTGCTAAATGCATCATATGGATAACAATCTGCTTCAATATCAATACCATCATCTATAGCCTTTTGTATTACTTCTAAAGTTTCATTCATCATACCGTAAGCCGCACAACTTCCTAAATGAGATATTTGCATTGGTATTCCAGTTTTTTTAGAAATCTCTATAAGTTCTTTAACAGATTCTATAGCATATTTAGCATCTTTTCTATAATGGGCTGAAAGTAGTACTTCTTTTCCTCTTAAAGGTTCACATAATTTAACAATTTCATCTAATGTTATTCCAGGTGAATACTCAATTCCAAATGATAATCCTATTGCACCATAATCTATAGCCTCATTTAATAAAACTTTCATTTGCTCTATTTCTTTATCAGTTGCTTTTCTATACCTATCTTCTATTCCTACTTGTTCTCTTAAATAATTATGTCCTATAAATAAAAGATAGTTTATAGGAGAACCATTTTTATCTACAAAATCATAAAACTCTTTAATTGATTGCTTATTTATTCCACAATTTCCTCCAACACCAGTAGTAACACCCATAAGTAACATTTTATTAGCTATGTCGTAATCATCATTATCAATAGTATTTCCTATTGTTTCTTCATGCATATGAATGTCAATAAATCCAGGAGATACTATCTTTTTTTCTGCATCAATTATAATTTTAGCTTCTCCTATATTTTTACCTATTTTTACTATTTTTCCACTACTTATTCCAATATCTAATATATCTTTAGAACTATTATCAAAATCATATATTTCACCATTAGTTATTTTCAAATCAAACATATTTTCATCTCCAATTATAATTTTTAAAATGGACCAAAATTAATGAGATTAGCTATTACAACTAATACTCCTGCAACTATATATTCTACTAAAATCAAAGGTAGTATCCATTTTGCCCATTTGTCCCAAGGTACTTTTGCTAAAGCAAGACCTGCCATAAAATATCCTGAAGTTGGTGTGAAAATATTAGAAATTCCATCTCCAAATTGATAAGCAAGTACAGCAGTTTGTCTTGTTACTCCTACTAAATCTGAAAGTGGAGCTAAAATTGGTATAGAAACTGCTGCCTGACCACTGCCTGATGGTACTATAAAATTAAGGAAACATTGGAAAATATACATTCCTAATGCTGCAAGATATGATGGTAGTCCTGATACTAAACTAGCTGTAGAATGTAATATTGTGTCAAGTATTTGCCCTTCTGTAAGTACGACAAGTATAGCCCTTGCAAATCCAACAACTAGAGCTCCTCCCGCTAGATTAGACATACCTTCTATGAGACTTTCTGCAAAGCCATTAAATCCAAGTCCTCCTACAATAGCAACTACTATAGCCATCCCTAAGAAGAGTGCAGAAATTTGTTCTATATACCAACCATAATTTACAACACCAAATACTAATAATCCTATTGTTACTGCTACTACTAATAAAACTATTTTATGCCTTACTGTAAAATCCATTAAATTATCTAAATCTAGAGTATCTTCTCTTTTTTGATCTGCTTCATACATTAATGATTTTTTAGGATTTTTCTTAACCCTTCCTGCATACCAGAAAATAAATGAGGTAGCTAATAGATACATCACAATATATGCGAATATTCTATATCCCATACCAGAAAATAAAGGAATTCCAGCTATACCTTGTGCTACTCCTATAGTAAAAGGATTCATAAATGCCCCTGCAAATCCAGCCCCAGCTCCTACAAGCACCATTCCTACTCCTGTAAGAGAGTCAAATCCAAGTGCTATTGCAAGTGTTACCATTATAGGTATAAAGGGAAGTGTTTCTTCTGCCATACCAAAAACAGCACCACCAAGTGAAAATACAAACATAATTATAGGTATTATTAGTTTTTCTTTGCCTGCCATCATTATAGTTACTTTACCTAATCCTGCTTCTGTAGCTCCTGTTGCTTCTACAACAGCAAATGATCCACCAACTATGAAAATGAAAAATATTATTAATGCCGTTTCAACCATACCTTTTGGTACAGATTTTAACAATCCAAATGGAGTTACTGGTGTTTTTTCAACATTTTCAAATGATTCAGGATCTAATACTTCTCTTCCCTCTTCGTTTTCCACCATATTATATTCGCCAGCTGGTACAATGTATGTGAGAACTCCACAAATTAAAATTATTGTTAATAGTATTACATATACATGTGGTACCTTAAACTTTTTCTTTTTATTATCTAATTTAACATCACTCATTTATATACCCCCTATTTTTTTAACTACAATATTCCATGGCTATCAATGTATATATAACTGTAGCAGGATAAACTTGCTTTTTGTCTATAAACTCCTTAGATGAATGAGCTGATTCCAAATCTCCTGGCGCAAATACAATCGTCTCTATATTTGCATATGATGAAAGTAATCCTCCATCAGTCCATGCTGGGAAATAAGTTAATTTTGTATCTTTATCCATTATTTTATCTGTTATACCTTTAGATATCTTCACTATATCACTATTTGTATCTGTTTCCATAGCTTCATGAACATAACCATCTCTCATAACACTTTCTTTCATTATTTTCATTTCACATTTAAATTTATCATCTTTTTTAGACATATCATCTAAAATATCTTGATATTCTTTTAACATATCTTGATAGTTTTCTTTTGGTACCCATCTTCTATCTATTTTGAGTTTGCAATTTCCTGCTACTGTACTTGGCTGAGTTCCACCATTTATAGTTCCATAATTCATAGAAGATGTACCTATTATAGGATGAGTATTTGAGTATATTTTTGGTATAACTTCATCTTCTATCCTCTGTATAAAATTTGTTGCTTTTACTATTGCATTTATACCTTCTTCTTGTTTTCCACCATGAACAGTTTTTCCTACAAAATCAAACTCAATCCATTCTAATCCTCTATGAGCCACACATATTTCTAGCCTTGTAGGCTCTCCAACTATGGCAGCATCTATATCTAAATTTCTTTTAAGTAAATCTATGGTTCCTTCACTACCTTCTTCTTCATCAATTACTCCTGCAAATATTAAATCACCTTTTAATTCAACTTTTGACCTTTTAATTGCTATCATAGAAGCTATCATGCATGCTAAAGGTCCTTTCATATCTACAGTCCCTCTTCCATATAGTTTATTGTCTTTTTCTATTAATTTACATGCATTTTCCATATCATATGGAGGTACAGTATCAGTATGTCCTGTTAATAATAAATTCTTTCCGATACCATTTCCTTTGATTCTTGCAATAACATTACACCTTCCATCTACTACTTCTTGAACTTCCACTTTAATATTTTCAGATTCAAAAATATGTTTAATTTTTTCTGCAACTTTTGTTTCTTGCGATTGAATTCCTGGATAACTTGGTATTTCTACTAATTCTTTGATAATCTTAATAACTTCTTTTTCTGAAATTAATTCCTTAATTTCATCGACTTTTTTATTATACATTAAACTCCCCTTTCTTATAGTTCATTATATGAACTATAGATTTGGTATATGAACTATTTGTAATAATTATAACATAATCTTCTGAATATTACTACAAAAAAATATATTCCATAAATTTATGGAATATATTTTTCTACCTTTGGTCTATATTTAAATAATATTTCTTTTAATTTTTCTATTTTTTTCATATAGTCATCCGTTTTTAAAAAAGATACAGCTAAGCAGGCTACAACTTCTCTTTTAGAGTTAAATATAGGAATACCTACCCCTATTGCATATTTAAAACTTTCTTCTATACTAGTTACATAACCATCTTTTTTTATTTTTTCATACTCTTGTAAAATTTTTTGAGTAGTTGTAAGTGTATTTTTAGCTACTTTCTCATATGTTTCTTTCTGTAATATTTTTATTACTTTTTCTCTATCGTAATAAGCCATAAGACATTTTCCATAACAGCCTCGATTTATAGGATAAAAAATTCCTGGCCTGTAATTCATTTTCATAGGTTGATATAATTCAATTTCATAAAGTGATATTATTTTTTCTCTATCTCTTATAGCTAAACCTACAGATTCTTTTGCTTCAGCAGATATTTCATTTAATATCTCTTCTACTTTATTTTCAAAGTTAAAATTATTCAAATATACACTTCCTAATCTATAGACTTGAGGACCTAATCTATACATCTTAGTTAAATTATCTTTTATTACTAAATCATTTTCTAAAAAAACATTTAAAATTCTGTGTATGGTTGTTTTATTTATTTCTAATATATCTGCTAATTCTTGTGCTTTATACTCATATGGTGTATCGCTTAATTTATTAAGTATTAATATAGATTTTTCAATGCTTGATAAATTTTTACTACTCATTATCATACCTCATTGCTAACTCTACTATAGTATTTAACATCAGTTCAATACCCTTTTCAAAATCTTTAGGCTTAGTAAATTCATCTGGATGATGACTTAACCCATTTTCACTAGGTACGAATATTAAAGATGTAGGAGTTATATGAGCCATATTCATTGCATCATGTCCTGCACCACTATTCATTTTTAAATATTTGTATCCCAATTTTTCTGATATATTTTCCATTAGCTTTATATTTTCTTCTGATAAGTCTACTGGAGGCGTATAAAGTGTCTTTATAACTTCAATATCTACATCTAATTCTTTTTTTATTTTTTCAATTTCATTTTTAAAACTATTATATACACTATTAATATTTTGTTCTTTAGTAGATCTAATATCTACTGAAATTTCTACAAAGCCAGGTATAACATTAGAAGCATTTGGGGATAACTTTAGTTCACCAACAGTTGCTACTGTACCTTCACCTATATTTTTTGCTATTTTTTCTATAGAAATTATAAATTTTGATGCTGCAACTAATGCATCTTTTCTATTGTCCATAGGAGTAGTACCTGCATGTCCTGCTTTTCCTTTGAATTTTATATCATATCTATCTAATCCTACTATTGTTTCTACAAGTCCTATATCTTTATTATTATTTTGTAAAACAGGTCCTTGTTCAATATGAAGTTCTATAAAAGCTTTTATGGAATTCTCATCCCTTTTTGCATCTTCTAAATTAGGGGTTAAGCCAAATTCTATCATTGCTTCTCTTAAGCTAACTCCTTTTTTGTCTTTAGCCCTATCTAATTCTTCTTCTTTAATTAATCCTGCCATAGATCTAGAATTTGATACTCCAGTACCAAAACGTACTCCTTCTTCATCATTCATTGCAACCATTTCTATTGGATAGAAATTTTCTATATTATTTTCATCCAATACTCTCATGATTTCAATAGCTGCTACTACTCCTAATACTCCATCTAATTTTCCACCATTTATTACACTGTCATAATGAGAACCAAACATAATAACTAGTGCATTAGAATTTTTCCCTTCTCTTCTACCAAATAGATTAGAATAACCGTCTTCATATATCTCTAAGCCTATTTTCTTCATTTCCTTTTTTATATATTCTCTAGCTTCTTTATCTTCTTTTGTAAAAGAGAGTCTTGTTACTCCATTTCCTGGTGTCTCATTAAATCTAGCTAATTGTTCAATATCATTAACTACTCTACCTAAATTTATTCTCATATTATCATCTCCAATACCATTATATCATTTAATTATTTGTTAGTATTGTTAAATTCTTCTTTTATCTTTTCTAATATATCTTTATTTTCAATTATTTCTTTTCCAGTTGTAGCTAAAGCTTTTATTGTTTTCTTCATATTTTCATGTGCATAATCTGTAAGTGTAGCATCCCTAAATTCTCTTGTATGACCTGGAACTTCTCGTCCTGTAATATCAAATGTTGGATGAATTGCAGGGCATACTTGACTTACATTTCCTGCATCTATAGAACCAAAGCTTTCTCTAGGCTCATGTATTTCTTCTACACCAGTATCTTTTAAATTTTTTGTATATAAATCAGACAACACATTATTTGTAACCATATTATCATAAGATGCTTCATAATTTGATATTTCTATTTCTGTTCCTGCTGCAAGTGATGCTCCCTTAGCACAGTTCTTAACTTTTTCTACTAATTCAGTTAAATATGTTTTAGTAGTAGCTCTTACATAAAATTGTGCTATAGCTAAATCAGGTACAATATTAGCAGCTTGTCCACCTTCTTTTATTATTCCATGAATTCTTGCAGAAGGTAAAATATGTTCTCTGAACGCATTTATATTATTAAAAGTATTTATTGCTGCATCTAACGCATTTATACCTTCATGAGGAGAAGCTGCAGCATGAGCTGTTCTTCCTGTATATTTAAATTGTATAGCTTCCATTGCCAGACTTTTTCCACTTTTTTCATATTTATCCCCTGGGTGAGCTATCATTGCTACATCTATATCATCAAAGGAACCCTTTTCTACCATTATTACTTTAGCACCGCTAGTTTCTTCTGCTGGTGTCCCAAATACTACTACTTTTCCACCAATATCATCTATGATTTTACTTAATGTAATTCCAGCTCCAGTACTTGTAGTTCCAAGTATATTATGACCACACCCATGACCTATGCCTGGAAGTGCATCATATTCAGCTAAATAACTAATAGTCGACCCTTCTTTACCACTATCATAAGTAGCTTTAAATGCTGTATCTATATCTAAATAGTTTTCTTCTACATCAAATCCATGCTTTTTTAATATATCTATATGAGCCTTACTAGATTTATATTCTTCATATCCTAGCTCAGGATTATCATATATGTATTTACTTAAATCTTTAAGTTCCTTTTCTAAATCTTTTACTATTTTATCAATACTATTCATTTATAAATTCTCCTTTCAATTTTAAAATTGTCATATTATTTATTTTACCCTATTTAATATTTTTTAAATTAAAAGAACCTTGAATTAAACTCAAAGTTCTTTCTATAATTATTATTTATTTCAAATAATCTTTATATATAAATTGTGATGTCATGGACCTTAATATTGCTACATAATTCAGTTCAAATTCTAATACGTCGCCTATATCATAATTATTATTTGTATGAGTTAAATCTAATATAATATGATCACTACTTCCTCCTAATATCTCTATATTTTCATCTATAGGCTTCATCCAATCTAAGTCAATATCTTGTCTTCCTATTGCACATATTGCTCTTATCATATCTCCTTTATCTTCAAATACAGGTACACTACCAAAGGCATCTACAGATGCAGTACCTATAGGTTTTGAAGGTTTCTTTTTAAGTTCTATTATTTCTGTTTTAAGTTTATATGCATCTATAAATGTATCATCTATTCTAGTATCATTTACTTCTACTGTACCTAGCATTAAAATTGTTCCAAATCTTAATTGATTAACAAAATTAGGCAATTTTCCTTTTTGAATTAAATGTGTACTACTTGAGTTTCCTCCTGATATAGTATTAACTTTTATATCAAACTTTTCCTCTATTTTTGTTTTTAGTCTATTTAATTTTTCTAAATTTTCTTCTGTAGGCATTATCCCACCAAAACAAGATAGATTAGTACCAAGTCCTTCAAACTCTACACCCTTTAGTTCTATTATTTTTTCCACTGTTTTTAATGCATCTTCTTCATCAAAAACTCCTTCTCTTAAATCACCAACATCTATCATAAGTATTATTTTATGTTTTTTACCTATTTTAAGAGATTCTTCAGATAACTTTGTTATAGTTTTAATTTCTGAATTTAAGGATATATCTGAGAATTTTACTACATCAGCTGCATTAGATATCATAGGAAGACGAAGTAACATTTTTTCTGCTTTTATATCCTTTAATCCTTTTAATGCTTCTATTCTGGATTCACCTATTATTTTTATTCCACCTTCTATTAATGCATTTGCAACTTCAACTGATCCACAAGTAACCTTATTCACTCCTACTATTTCCACTCCTATGGATTTACAAATATCAACCATCTTCTTAGTGTTATGAGTGATTTTTCCTAAATCCACTTCAACTCTTGGATACCTTTTTGTCATTTTATACTCCCCCAATATTTTAATTTGTTTATATTTAAATTTCTTTAAATACCTTTCATTGTAAGTGATACTCTACCTTTTTCTAAATCCACATCAATAACTTTTACTTTTACACTATCTCCTACTGAAACTATATCCATTGGATTTTTTACATATTTATCACTTAACTGAGATATATGAACTAAACCATCTTGTTTTACTCCAATATCTATAAATGCACCAAAATCTACTACATTTCTTACTGTTCCACTTAATATCATTTCAGGTTTTAAGTCTTCCATCTTAAGTACATCTGATCTAAATACTGGCTTAGGCATATCTTCCCTTGGATCACGTCCTGGCTTTTCTATTTCTTTTGCTATATCTTTTAGTGTTGGAACTCCTACCTCTAATTCTTCTGCCAATTCTTCTATTGAACCATTTTCTATTATCTTAGATTTTATATCTTTAAGTTTTCCACTTTTTATATCTTGTTTTGAATAACCTAATCTATTTATTAATTTCATAGTTATATCATAACTTTCAGGATGAACTGAAGTATTATCAAGGGGATTATCTCCTTCTGATATTCTAAGGAATCCTGCACATTGTTCAAAAGTTTTTCCACCAAGTCTTTTAACTTTTTTAATTTCTTTTCTATTTTTGAATTTTCCTATCTCTTCTCTATATTTTACTATGTTTTTAGATACTGAAGGTGATAAGCCAGCAACATAGTTGAGAAGTGAAGGTGATGCTGTATTTAAATCTACTCCAACTGTATTAACACAATCTTCTACTACTGATTTAAGAGAATGTGAAAGTTTAGATTGATTTAAATCATGTTGATATTGACCTACTCCTATACTTTTTGGATCAATTTTTACTAATTCTGCAAGAGGATCTTGAAGTCTTCTACCTATACTTATTGCTCCTCTTATAGAAACATCTATATCTGGATATTCTTCAGTTCCAAGTTTAGATGCAGAATATACTGAGGCTCCTGCTTCTGATACAATTGTATAATATACCTTTTTTTCTATTTCATTTAACATACTGGATACAATAGCTTCAGTTTCTCTTGAGGCTGTACCATTACCAATTGGAATAATATTTATATCATATTTTTGTATTATATCTTTCATTATTTTTTTAGATTCTTCCACTCTATTCTGAGGTTCATTTGGATATATAGTAGTATAGTCTAATAATTTTCCTGTTTCATCTAATACTGCAATCTTACATCCTGTTCTAAAACTAGGATCAATAGCCATTACTCTTACCCCAGATACCGGTGGTATCATAAGAAGTGGCTTTGTATTTTTTGCAAATACCTTTATTGCTTCTTCTTCTGCTCTTTCTGTAAGTCTTGATCTTATTTCTCTTTCTATAGATGGAGAAATAAGTCTTTTATAGGAATCTTCTATAGATTCTATTATAGCAGATTTAAAAATGCTATTTTCATTTGTTATAGTATTCCTTTTTAAATAGTCTAATATTATATCATCTGGAGTTATTAGATTTATCTTTAATATACCTTCTTTTTCTCCACGGTTTATTGCAAGTATTCTATGATTTGCTATCTTTTTAACTTCTTCATTATATTCATAATACATTTCATATACTGAGTTTTTATCTTCTTTAGATAATGCTGAAGAAATTACAGATTTATTATACCATACTCCTCTAATATATTTTCTAAAATCCGCATTATCAGATATAATTTCAGCTATTATATCCTTTGCACCATCTATTGCCTCTTGTGCTGAATTTACTTCTTTTTCTTCATCAATATATTCTTTCGCTATTTCTTCAATGTTTCCAACTTCTATTTCTTGTTTGAGCATAGTATCAGCTAATAGTTCTAGTCCCTTTTCTTTTGCTTTTGTAGCTCTTGTTCTTCTTTTTTGTTTGAAAGGCCTATATAAATCTTCTACTCTTTGTAATTTTTCTGCAGATAATATTTCCTTTTCTAATTCATCTGTAAGTTTTTCTTGTTCATCTATTAAACGAATTACTTCTTCTTTTCTAGATTCAAGGTTTCTAAGGTAAGTAAGTGATTCATCTAAATCACGTAAAAGTTCATCAGATAATCCTCCTGTAACTTCTTTTCTATATCTTGCTATAAAAGGTATAGTATTACCTTCATCAATCAAGCTAATAGTATCTTCTACTTGTTTTTTTCTTATATTAAATTCTTTTGCCAGTTTTAATGCTATATCCATTTATTTTCCTCCTAAAATTACTGATCCTATAGCTTGCAATTCTACTTATCCATCTTGAAGATAATGTATAAAGAATTGTACAGCTCCTGGATAAGACTACTATCCATCAGAAATGAATCTGATTTAGTCTTACTTTATGTTATTATTATATAGTTTTAGGAAGATTTACTCAAATTTATTTTTTCTTTAATTGCTTCTATTACCCCATTTTCATCATTAGATTTTGCTATGAAATTAGCATCTTTTTTGAACTCCTCTGGAGCATTTTCCATGGCATAACTATATTTTGCTTCCTTTAGCATTGGAGTATCATTAAAATAGTCACCAAAAGCCATTGTTTCCTCTTTTTTTATATTAAATTTTTCTTGTATCATCTTGAGTGCTATGCCTTTGTCCGTATCTTTGCTATATACATCTAACCAAAATTCACCTGATACTGAAACCTTAGCTTTATCCCCAAAATGTGGTGAAAAATATTCGTTATATAGATCTTCAATATTTTCTGGATGATATACAGCTATTTTTAATATTTCATCATCAATTGTTTCTAAATCATCTACTATTTCATACTCCTTATAATATTTCTCTATTTCATCTATTATTTCTTTTTTATTAGTATCTAAATAAGCCTTTTTCTTACCAGAAAGCACTAAGTGTGTATTTTCCATATGTTCTATTTTTTTTATAATTTCTTTTACTTGACGGTAATTTAATTCTTTAGAATATAATTCTTCCTCTTTGTACATTACCATAGTACCATTATCTGCAATAAATGCCATATCATCAGAATACTCATTAAAATTTTCTCTTAATTTGTAATATTGCCTTCCGCTTGCTACCACAAATTTTATACCTTTTTCTCTTAACTTTTTAAAAATCTCTGGAAATTCGTCACTGATATTACCATCACTTTGAACCAGTGTTCCATCCATATCTGTTGCAATAAGCTTTATCATTTTATCCACCTTCCTTTTATAGCTAAATAGCTGAGGATTAATCCTCAGCTATTTATATTTTTCTTACTATTATTTTTTTTCTTAATTCATTTACTTTTTCTATGTCGATACTACCTGTTCCTTTTTCCATTGCATTACTCATCCCACAAGCATTTGCATATTTTAATACTTCTTGAATATCAAGACCTTTTGAAAAGGAGTATGCAAATCCAGCTACAGAACTATCACCTGAACCTACTGTATTTTTAATTTTTATTTTTGGTATATCTACTTTAAAATTTCCTTCTTCACCAAAAAAGTACATTCCATTATCTCCAAGTGATACTAAAATATTTTTTGCACCTCTTCTTAATATTTTATGGGCCGACATCTTTATAGCCTCTTCAGAGTCTAGTTTTATACCAGTTATATTTTCTAATTCTTCTTTGTTTGGTTTTACTAAAAATGGATTTGACTTTAAATTTTCTAAAAGTACATTTCCACTTGTATCAAGTATTACTTTTTTATTATATTTTTTTGCTATTTCAATTATATCAGAATAAATATTTATATCTACTCCTTTAGGTAAACTACCTGACATAGCAATAATATCTAATCTCTCTAATTGTAATTCAAATTCTTCTAAAAATTTATGTTTATCTTTTTTTGATATAACTGGACCTTTTTCTAATATTTCAATATTATCATTATTGTCATCAATTATATTTAAACATGTTCTTGTTGTTCCATTAACAGATGTAAAACTATCATTTATACCTAATTTCGATATTTCATTTCTTATAAAATCACCTGTATTCCCACCTAAGAAACCAAATGCAGTTACATCCTCTCCTAAAATTCTTGCTACTCTTGAAACATTTAAGCCTTTACCTCCAGCACTAGCCATATAATCCTCTGTTCTTTTTACAGTATTTTTTTCTAAAATGTCTATATTATATCGTCTATCTACTGCTGGATTTAATGTGATTGTTCCAATCATTTTATCACCTTATGCCTTATCATTACTATTACATAATAATATTTTCTTTTTAACTAATTCTTTCATGCTAGCTTTAGCATCTTTCATATATTTTCTTGGATCATTAGCTTCTGGATTTTCTTTTAAATATTTTTTTAGTTGGTCAGAAAAAGCTATTTTTAATTCTGTTGCAATATTTACTTTACAAATTCCAAGTTCTATACATCTTTTCACTGTTTCATCAGGTACATCAGATGCACCATGTAATACTAGAGGAACATCAACTTTTTTCTCTATTTTTTCTAATCTTTCGAAATCTATATTAGGTTCTGATTTATATAATCCATGTGCTGTACCTATTGCTACAGCAAGGGAATCTATTCCAGTTCTTTCTACAAAATCATTTGCAAGTTCTGGATCTGTTAATTGAGATTCAGATTCATCTACTACTAAATCATCTTCTACACCTACTAATTTTCCAAGTTCTGCTTCAACAGATACATCATATTTTTTTGCAAAATCTACTACAGATTTAACTTTTGCAATATTTTCTTCATAAGGAAGAGCAGATGCATCAATCATTACTGCTTTTGCTCCAAGTTTTATAGATCGTTCTATAGCTTCTACATCTTCATGATGATCTAAATGATATGCAATAGGTACATTTGAATTTTTTGCTGCTGCTTTCATTATATTTATAAGATAATCTTCACCAGCATAACCTACTGTTCCTGGAGTTGCTGCAAGTATTACTGGAGAATTTAATTCATTTGCAGCTTCTACTACTACTTGTACTGTTTCTAAGTTGTGAATATTAAATGCAGGTACTGCATATCCACCTTTTCTAGCATCTTCTAATAAATTTTTACTTGATACAATAAACATCTACATCTTCCTTTCGTAAACAATGTTACCTTCTACTATAGTCATATATATATTAAATTCATCATCTATTATAGTGATATTTGCTTTCTTATTTTGTTTTATACTACCTACTTCATCATCTATTCCTATAGCTTTTGCTGGTATAATTGATGCAAGTCTTATAGCTTCATATAGATCTATACCAGTGGCTTTTTTTATATTTTTTACTCCATTTTTAATCTTAAGAGTACTTCCTGCAAGTGAGCCATATTCAGTTCTAGCTATAGAATTTTTTACATTTACTTTTAATTCTCCTAAAGAATATTCTCCATCTTCAAGTCCACCAGCTCTCATACAATCACTTATAAGATATAATTTATCATTTTTCTTTAATCTATAGAGTATTCTCATAACTGCTGGATTAACATGAATATTATCTGCTATTAATTCTGCATATATATTTTCACTATCCATTATTGCCCCTACTACACCAGGCTCTCTATGATGAAGTCCTGTCATACCATTAAAAGTATGCACACCAATTTGTGCCCCATTTTTTATAGCTTCTATGGTCTGTTCATAAGTTGCATTTGTATGACCTATTGATGTTTCAATACCTTTTTCTTTTAAATATTTAATAATTTCTTCTGAATTCTCTTTTTCTGGAGCTATTGTTACAACTTTAAGTGTATTCTTAGATATCTCAATAAGTTTTTTTATCTCATCTAATTTAAGTTCTCTCATAAAGTTTACTGGGTGAGCTCCTTTATGCTCTTCAGTTAAATATGGTCCTTCCAAATATGTTCCTAAAACCTCTGCACCTGTTAGTCCTTTGTCTTTAGCTTTAACTACATTTTCCATAGCCTTTTCTATTTTTTCCATAGGTGCTGTAAGTGTTGTAGCTAAAAATGAAGTTACACCATTTTCAGCAAGATATTTAGATATATTGTCCAAAGAATTATAATCAGCATCCATAACATCATATCCATTTGCTCCATGGATATGAAGGTCTATTAATCCTGGAATAACCTTTAATTCTCCTACATCTATAACATTTACTCTTTCATCATTTTGTTTTGATATTTTTTCTATTTTTCCATGGTTTATAATAATATATCCATCTTCTAAAATATTATCTTCAGTATATATTTGTTTTGCTTTTATAGCATATTTCATATTATCACCTTATATCCCGTCATCTTCATCCTGTTGTTTTTGCTTTTTCTTCATTTCAAAAGTTACTATTTGTTTTTTTCCTACTTCCATTGCTCTATTTTTAAGCTCTAATAAATCTACATTTTCTCTATCAAATAATATTTCCATTATCATTGGTACATTTGTACCTGCTATTACTTCAATATCATCATGTTCCATTGATAGTTCTACTGCCATTTTAAAAGGAGAACCTCCTGGAATATCTGTAAATATTAAAGTGCCTTCTGTATTCATATTTTCTATTTTTTCTTTTAAATTATTTTTTAAATCTTCTGTAGAATGATTTTCTAGAAAATCTACAGTAGCTACATTTTCTTGTTTACCTGCTACAAGTTCTATAACCGAATTTATCCCTTTAGCAAATTCACCATGACCTGTTATTATTAAACCTATCATTTTTTATCTCCTTTCATTTAAAATATGGAAGACCAGTGGTCTTCCATATTTAATTATGTTTATTAAAATAATCCTAAATATTGTCCTGCTACACCAAATACTACTGTTATTCCAATAAGAGCAAGTGGTGACCAACCTTTTTTAAGTAAATAATACATTAAAAATGCATAGCCAAGTGGAAGCATTTTTGGCATTATTTGATCTAGTACACCTTCTTGAAGATTAACTTCTGCTTCTCCTGCTTTTATTACTACATCTAATGATAAATTGATGTATGAAGCAATTAATGCACCTACAACTGTAAGTCCAAGTATTGAAGCAGCTCTTGAAACTAATTTTGTACTTTCTTTTAAAATTCCTATTGAGTTAACTCCGGTTCTATAACCATAATGCATTAAACCAAATCTAAGTCCAAAATGAACAATATTAAACATTATAAGGAATATTATAGGCCCTGCCACACTACCATCTATAGCAAGTGAAGCACCAATACCAGCACTAATTGGTAATAAAGTTAACCAGAATAATGCATCTCCTATTCCTCCAAGAGGTCCCATTGTAGCTACTTTTATACCTCTTATTGTTTCAGTATCATTTTTATTTCCTTCCATTGCTGCAACTATTCCCATTACAAATGTTACAAGGAATGGATGAGTATTGAAAAATTCCAAATGCATTTTCATTGATTTTGATAAATCTTCTTTTTTCTTATGAATTTTTTCAAGTGCTGGAGCCATTGAATATAGCCAACCACCAGCTTGCATTCTTTCATAGTTAAATGATGCTTGTAAAAGTAATGATCTCCAAGCCATTTTATTTAAGTCTTTTTTATCTAATTTTACAGGTGTCTGATCTTCATATTCTGGATTAACAACTAATTCTTCTTTATTAACATTAGATTCCATCAGTATATACCTCCTCACTAGGTGGTGGTGTATTACCTTTATTTTTACCATTATAGAAATCATACATTGCTATTGCAGCTCCTATAAGTGCTACTGCAAGGATTGGTAATTCTAAATAAGCAACAAGTACAAAACCTATAATTAAAAATGCTACATATTGAGTCTTAAACATTATTTTAAGAAGTAATGCAAAACCTATTGCTGGCATCATTCCACCTGCAGTAGATAATCCATCTATAAATGTTTGTGGTAACATATTTACAACTGATTCTGCAGTGTCTGCTCCAAAGTAAATAGGTAAAAATACAACTATGAAGTATGATACGAATAATATTGCAAGTCCTAAATAATTAATTTTGTCAATACCTTTTAAATTAGCTTTTTCTGCATATTCATCTGCTTTATGCATTACAGGTGAGAATGCTGTAAATAATAATGTTATTCCTGCTTGTGCTGCCACTGCAAATGGTACAGCTATACCAACTGCCACTGATGGTTCTTGATTTGCAAGTATTGCAAAAGATGCACCAATTATACCGCCTACAACAACATTTGGTGGTTGAGCTCCTGCAAGTGGTGCCATTCCCATCCAAACAAGTTCTAACATACCGCCTGTTATAAGTCCTGTTTGAACATCTCCAAGTATAAGACCTACTACAAGTCCTGATACTAATGGTCTGTGAATATGTGTAAGACCATTAAAAAGGTCAATACCAGCTATTCCAGCCCAAAGTGCTAAAAGTAAAGCATCTAACATATAATTACCTCCTTATTTTTTAATGTCTAAGAGCTATAGAGCTTGAAAGCTCAATAACTCTTAGAAAATTTATATCATTTCCATAATATTTTTGTTCCTTTTGTCATCAGGAACTTTTCTCATATCAAATGTTACTCCTAAATCATGTAACTCTTTAAAAGTCTTTTTATCGTCTTCATCTACAGAAATAGTTGAAGTAAGTTGCTCCTTACCTTCTGCATAATGCATATTTCCAACATTTACTTCTTTTATAGGTACTCCACCTTTTACAAGAGTAAGTACATCTTGAGGTGTCTTAACTACTATAAAGATTTTTTGTCTATCTGCTGCTTTATGAATTACATCTATAGTTTTTTGTAAAGTAAAAAATCTTGTAGCTACAGTATCTGGTAATACCATATCCATTAAGTTTTGTCTTACTTCATCATGTGAAACCTCATCATTTGCAACAAGTACTAGGTTCGCGCCTAAATGACTAGTCCATGTAACACCCACCTGACCATGAACGAGTCTATTATCAATTCTTGTAAGTAAAATGTTTGGCATAAAATCACTCCTCTTATATTTTGAAATTTTATTTATTATATGGGTATATGGTTACCCCTTTTACCACTCTGTTAACACTACCATCAGGGCTAGGATTATCTGGATTTATACCTATGTTTATAGATTTTAATACTGAAATTATTTGTGGTATTATAACATAATCAATTGATAAATAAGCTTTATCTAAATTTAATTTACTATGGGTTAAAGCTATATGATAATTACTTAATTCTTCAATCTCAGTTTCTTTTGTTTCTGATATAGCTAAAACTTTATATTTACTATCAGGATTATATAATTCTTTTAAAAGATCCATTTCGTATTTTAAAGTATACTCATCTCGAGATAAAAACATTACAATAAGTGTTTCATCATCCATTATTGATTTAGGACCATGTCTAAATCCAAGAGGTGTATCATATTTAGTCACTATTTCTCCCTGAGTTAATTCTAATAATTTAAGTGAAGATTCTCTTGCTAAACCATAGAATGAGCCAGCTCCAAGATAAATTATCTTTTTAAATTTAGCATTTGAAATTGTTTCTATTAAATCTGTATTATTGAGTAAATATTCTCCAATAGAAAATAATTTATTGATATCTTTTTTGATGTTTTCTATATTATCTAAATCAAAAATCATTAGTGAAGATAATACCATTGAGGTGTAACTACTTGTCATAGCAAAACCTTTATCATTTGATTCTTCTGGTAAAATAATAGATTTATCCATTTCTGGATTGATATTTTGAGCGAGCTTTCCATCTTTATTACAAGTAATTACAACTTGATAAAGTTCATCTACTAAATTACGTGCCAGCTCGATTGTTGCAACAGATTCAGGACTATTCCCAGAACGAGCAAATGATATTAAAAGTGTTGGAACACTCTTTTTAAGATATGTTTCAGGCTCAGCTACTATATCTGTTGTATGAATTGACTCAACATCCACATCTAATTTCTTTTTTATACTAGGTACAACAGTATCACCTATAAACCCAGATGTACCAGCCCCTGTAAAAATTATTCTTAAGTTTTTCTTAATTAGTATGGTATCTAAAAAGTCTTTTAATTCATCTTTTTTAGAGTCTATTATTTTTAGTGTATCTTCCCATACTGAAGGTTGATTATATATTTCAGAAGAAGTTATATATCCACCTTCATTTTTTAATTTTTCTACATCATTACCAAAGATTTTGTTCAATTCTTTCACTCCTAAATTTATTTTTCTAGTATTACTCTATATTCAAACTTATCTCCTCTAGCTATACTTACTGTATATTCTATAACTCTCTCATTTTCATAAGTATATCTTTCAATCATCATGCCAGGTACTTTTCTACTAACTTTAAGTATTTCTGACTCATCTTTCCTTGTATTAACTGGTCTAAACTTCTCTTCTGCTTTTGAAAATTCAACATTATATTCACCTCTAAAAATATCATACATTGCATTTTCCTCTAATTGCTCTCTAATTAAATTTGGAAACCTTACCATAGGTAAATATGATGTTTCAAGCATTATAGGTTCATCATCTGCAAGTCTTAATCTTGTAAATTCATATAAATTTTGATTTATCTTAACACCTAATTTTCTAGCTAACCTTTCATCACTCTTTATTTTTTTAAAATCTAAGACTTTAGATGTTGGAATTTTCCCTATCTTTTTCATTTCATCAGTAAAACTATAAAATTTAAACAAATCTTGTTTAAAAGATTTAGGTGAAACAAATATTCCTCTTCCATGCTCTTTATAAATATATCCATCTTTTTCAAGTTCATTCATTGCCTGCCTTACAGTTGAGCGACTTATTTCAAACCTTTCGCATAACTCTCTTTCAGAAGGCAACTTATCATGCTCAGCAAAAGTTCCTTTCTTTATATCATGAACTATAATTTCATATAGTTGATAATATAAAGGTAATTTATTATTTTTGTCTATTTCTATCAATTCATCACCTTCTCACATCGTCATGTTGTACGTACCAGTTGTTACTTTTAATATATACCTTTCTGATAACGTTGTCAATAGTTTTATTAAAATATATGCAAAAATCCTAAAAAAATTCTTCGACAATATAGAATAATATTAATTAGTAGTAAAAAATCTTATTTATTCATAAACTCTTTTATATCTATTGTCTCTTTTGTAACCCTTGACTCTTCTGCTGCAAATGCCATTATATGACTTTCTACTGAAGTACTAGCAGAGGTAAGTCCTTTTCCTCTTTCAGATAATATTGAAGCTACAAAATCATTCATTATACCTGTATCTCCACCACCATGTCCACCAGCTACAACTTGTGGATTATAAATTATTCTTTCATTAGAATCAAATAATTGTACATCAATTTCATTTTTACTATCATCTGCTCTAATTTCTCCAAGAGTTCCCATAACCCTTATAGTTCTATGTACCTTATTAGTAAATGCAGATAAATTAAATGTTACTGTAACATCATTATCAAATTCTAAAATAGTTGATTGATGATCACATACATTATTATCACAAAGATATACACATCTACCATATGGACCAGATTTAACTGCTTCTTTTACAGCTTCTTCTGTTTGAATTTCAGATATTACAGTTGATGGCCAATTTCCTATATTTTTATAATATAATTTTTTTGCTGAATATGGACATCTTGCTTCTACTTTACAATTCATACATCTTTCTCCTGCACCTTCTGGATGATTTTCTTCTTTAAAATAGGTTAAACTTCCAAATGAAGATACATTAGTACAATTACTGCCTACAAGCCATAATAATATATCCATATCATGACAACTTTTTTGCAAAATTAGTGGACTTGATAAATCTGAATTCCTCCAATTCCCTCTAACAAAACTATGAGCAAAATGGAAGTATCCAATATTTTCATTATGTGATATAGTCATAAGCTTTCCAATTTCACCACTATCAATAATTTCTTTTATTTTACTAAAAAATGGTGTATATCTAAGTACATGAGCTATTAAAAACACCCTTTTGTTTTCTTTAGCAAGTTTTCCAAGTTCAATACACTCATCTGCTTCATTAGACATAGGTTTTTCAAGTAATATATGATATCCCTTTTTTAAAGCAATGCTTGCTGGATCAAAATGGGTATCATCTGGTGTAGCAATTACAACTGCATCACAAAATTTATCTTTTTCTAAAAGTTCTTCCCAAGATTCAAAAATAAATTCCTCATCTATTCCATGACTTTCTGCAAACATATTTCTTTTAATTCTATTTGGTTCAGCTACAGCAACAAATTCTATATTTTCAGGATTTTTCATAGCATATTCCCCATATATATCCTTGCCTCTTTGTCCTGCACCAATTAGTGCAACTTTAATTTTCATAAAATTAACTCCTTTCTAAATATTATTTATATAGATTATATCATAAAACACTCTCTAGTCTTATAAGCTTATAAGACTAGAGAGTGTTTTAAGTTAGATATTTATATATTGTTTTCTTTTAGATTCTCAACTATCTCTTCTTTAACTTCACCAAAATACAACTTGCTTGCATATAATGCTGCTCCTTTTATTGGAGAAAGTAATGGGCTTATTAATTTAATACCTCTATTCAAACCTTCTAAATATTCTCTTAAAGGTTCTAATATATGCTTCCCTGCTTTAAATACTCCACCTGAATATGATACTGTTATTTTTTCATTTCCATCAAAATCAAGCTTTTCTATTACTGCATTTATAGTGAGAAAATGCTCATATGCTGCATCACGATATATTCTAACTGCATATTTATCTTCTTTTTCTGCTGCTATTGAAGTAATTTTTGCAAGTTTAGATAATTCATTTCTTTTAACATATTCTGCTGTACTCATTATATCTATTAAGTCAAAGTCATCTTCCAATTTAAAATGTTCTCTTAATATATCATATAGATGTGTCCGTTCTAATCTTCCATCTGATTGCTTTGAGAAAGTTTCAAGTAATTTTTTAGCTAACCAATATGCTGAACCTTCATCTCCTATAAAGTGACCCCAACCACTTGAACGAGCGGATTTTCCATTTCCATCTATACCAAAACCTATGGCACCAGTTCCAGCTACTATATTTATTCCTGGTTCACAGGCAAGAGATCCTGCCCAACCAACCTCGGAATCATTTCCTATTTTAAAATCTGTTCCATTTAATATTTGTTTTATTATTTCTTCTAATATAGGCATATCAGATGCTATTTCACCATAGCCTGGTATACCAAGATATGAATAATCTATATTTTTTATATTTATATTTGCTAGAGTACATATTTCTTCTATACCGTTTTTTATCACATCTTTAAAAGTATCAAAAGATGTATTTTTATAATGACATGTTTCTTTTATCTGATGTGAAAGCACACTACCTTTTTCATCTATCAATATAAATTCTGTAGTGCTTCCACCACCATCTATACCTAAGAAATTCAATATATCACCTCATAGTATTAAACATATTTTCTATTATATAAGTATAACTCTACTAAAAGACCAGCAAGTCCAACCATCATCATTGATACTCCTGTAATGTCTCTTATTGTTTGACCTTTTATTATTAAATATAGAGAAATTATAAAAAATAAAGCTGCAAGTATTCCTTTAATTTTATTCACAATTATCACCTCTATATATTCATCCAGCGTATTTCACCTGGTTTTAATTCTACCATATATGAGTTTCTATTACCATCATATATAATTGATTTTTGCATTTCATCAGTGTTATTTGTTATTGCATATTTCTTTATATCAGGATATGCATTTACTTCTACTGAGGTATTATCTGCAAAATACTTATATAATTCTTCCTCTTTATGAGAAGCATAAAACATTGAACGCATAAGTAATCTTGAATTATCTTCATTATATGGAAGTCCTGCAATGTATACTGCTCTTCCTTTACCATAATCGTTTGAAGATAAATGAACTTCTCCATTACTATATTCTATTATCTCAGTTTTTTCTGTTAATGCATAAACATTTCCCATACTTTCTCCAAAATCAATTGCTCTTTTTATATCTTTAGTTATGAAATGTTCTTCTATTTCTTTATCAAAATATTTATCTGTACTTAATGAAAAACTAAGTTCTCTATCTACACCTAAAGCATCTGCAAGCTGAAAATATCTACCTTGATGATGAATAGCAGCTGGTTCACCTATACCTATGAATCCACCGCCATTATATACCCATTTTCTTACAGTGCTAATTAATTTTTCATCTAACCATTCACTTCCACCACTAAATGCAGTTCCTTCTACTCCTGCATTTATTATTACATCAATATCTTCATTTATGCCATTACTTTTCACATCATCAAATGATATAAATTCAACATCTACACTCATACCACTTAAAGATTCTAATATTCCAAGATAAGAATAAATTTGTTTATACCATAATGCATGTGCAACCATAAATGTTTGCCATGATCTTATTTTACCCCAAGAATTAAGTATTGCAACTTTTAATCCACTATATGGCTTTACGCCGTTTATAGTATCATATATTTCTCTAAATTCATCTGCAACATTTTCAACATACTCTACAAATTTAGGGAATTTATATGCAAGAGATAAATATCCACCATATCCTATTCTATCTACTGGCTTCCTCATTATAGCACGTCTTGCAGATAACCAATTATCCTTTGCCTCTATAACTGGATCATTGCCTTCTCTAAAGGTATCTGGGAAAAAGTATGGTAAAAATCTTCCTTCTGTATATTTTACATGTGGTATTTCTGATATCATTCTAAGTGTAGCTCCATCTCCAACAGAACCTACTACTCCATCTAATCCTATATTTTCAAAATAATCACCATAAGGTTCAGTGCCAATCCAATTATCTCCTAGAAACATTAATGCTTCTTTTCCAGCATCATGTACCTTATCAACTAATTTTTTTGCAGTTTTTGACACAAATTGTTGCTGAAAATCCATGAAATCTAAAAATTCCTTTGATGGTATTCTAAATGAAGAATTATAGTAACCTTGATCAATTATATGTTCAGGTCTTAATCTATATCCCTTTTCCTTTTCAAAGGCATCTAAAGCTTCAGGAGAAACTGATGCACTATAGCCAAACCAATCTACAAACTTTTCTTTTCCATTATCATTAAATACAAGTGTAAAATGATAGAAGAAAGTTGTAAACCTAACTACATCAGTATCTTTATTTTCTTCTAGCCATTTATCCATATACTCTTCTATAAACTTAGCTGATTTTTCTTTTCTTACATCGAAAGGAATATCATGTTCTTTATCCCCCCAATCATTTGTTATATGATTGTACATTTGAGTTGGATCCCATATAGCATATACTAAAAATGAAACAGTATATTCATGAAATTCTTTTGTATTATTTACCTTTACTATATCTTTTTCACTATCTACTTCCCAATCAGCTATATCTATTACTTCACCTGTTGTTCTATTTATAACTTCCCACCATTTTTTAGGATCATGATCATAATCAGGTTTTACTTGTTCACTAAAATATCCTTCCATGAATTTAATTTCAACTGTATTTGATGTAGCAATATTAAAATTGCTCATTAAGTATAAATGTTGACATTCATCAATATTTTGTTTTGCAAATTCGTTATGACCTCTACTAACAAAATATGTTGTATAAATTTTTGCATCTAAATTTTTTAATTCATCTGAAAGCTTAGTACCATCACTATCTCTTATAGCATCAGCGCCCCATCTATCTAATATTTCTTTGGTTTCTTTTAAAAATCCTGTCTCACTAGGTAATGTTAAATTTCCTTTTCTCTTAACCATTTATATCATCCTTTCACTCCGCCAACGGTCATACCTTGGGTTAATTTCTTTTGTACTAAAATATATAAAATCAAAGTTGGAAGCATTACAATTACAAGTCCTGCATAAAGTTGTCCATAATTAGCTGCAGCTTTTTGTGATTGCATAAGATTGATTAATCCAACTGGTAATGTCTTTGATGCATTTGGCATTAATGTTAAAGCTATAATGTATTCATTCCAAAATGCCAAAAAATTAAATAATATTACAGTTATAATACTTGGTCTTGCCATTGGTGCCATTACCTTTACCATAGTTGTAAAATATCCTGCACCATCAATGAATGCTGCTTCTTCAAATGCTTTTGGTAATGTTTTAAAGAAATTAGACAATAAATATACTGTAAATGGAATAGCCGTAGATGCATATACTAAGGCTAAAACCACAATATTATCTAAGAAAAATCCTTCTCCCATAATATTCATAAGAGATTTATCCCAATCAAGTAACATTAAAAATATTGGTACTACTATATAGTTCACATTTACAAATAATCCTGCCATAAGAAGTCTATTAATAAGTGTCTTGCCTCTAAATTCAAATCTGGCAAGTACATATGCTGCTGGTAATGATACTGCAAGTAATATAACTAATCCAAGGGATGTTGCTATAACTGAATTTAGAAAATATTCTCCCATGTTAGCTTGGTGTATAGCTTCTATAAAATTTTCAAAATGAAATCCTTCAGGTAATGACCAAGGATTACCATAGAATTCTGAGTTTTCCTTCACTGATGCCATAAAAACCCATCCTACTGGTATAATTATGCTTGCAGCCAAACTTATAAGAGCAACATATATAAAAGCTTTATAAAGTTTACCCATGTTTTTACCTCCAATTTAATACTGTAATGTATCTCTTTTTGTTATCTTATTTATTACACCTGATAATAAGAATGAGAATATAAATACTATTACACCAATACTCATACCATATCCATATGAAGCATTGTTATAGGCTTGCTTATACATGTATGATAAGAATACTTCAGATGCACCATCAGGCCCTCCACTTGTCATTATTTTTACAAAAAGGAAACTTAAATTAATTGAACTTATTATGAAAAATATCAGTGAAGTTCTTATTGTATCCCATACTAAAGGAAGTGTAATTTTAAAAAATTGTCTTACTTTACTTGCACCTTCAATATCTGCTGATTCATATAATTGATTAGGTATAGAGCTCATACCAGCCATATAAATTACCATATAATAACCTATAGCTTGCCAAATCATCGCTCCAGCTATAGAATAAATTACAATATCTTGATTACCTAAAAACTGTATGCTTTTAAAGCCATCTCCATTTATTAGAGATAAGAAACTATTTATTAAACCCTGACCTGGGTCATATATTGCTGAAAATATTGAAGATATTACTACAACAGATAATATATTAGGGATATAAAATATTACTCTAAAGAAATTTTGCCCCTTTACATTTTCTTTTACAAGTATTGCAGCAAACATAATTGCAATAACAAGTGTTACGATGGTCACTACTACTATTAAAAATACTGTATTTTGAAAAGATCTAATAAAATTCTCATCTTGCATAAGTATCTTAAAATTATTTAATCCTACAAATAATTTATTTGAAGAAAGTCCTCCCCATTTATACAAACTCATTAAAAATACTGAAAATGTTGGATATATCATAAAAACTGAAAATAATATAAGTGCTGGAGAGAGACATAGAATTATAAATCTTTTTAAACTTTTATTGTTCATAATCTATCACCTCTTAAAATATATATGGTGGATAATCTTATCCACCATATACTATTTATTTGCTTTTAACTATTAATTTTGTTTAGCTTCACTTATTTTTTCTACTGCTTCTACTACTTCACCATGCCATTCATCAACTGTTTTATCACCTGTAACAACAGAATTTATTGTTCCAAATAATATACCAGTTCCACTAGTTAAATCTACTCCTTCAACTGGAGGAGCTGATGCAAATCCACCCATAGCTGCTTTTGCACCTTCATCATATATTGAATAGAATAATTTATTTGGATCATCATCACTCATCATATCTGAAGCACCTTTTATAGGTTGAACTGCTCCTGATTTATCATATATAATTTGAGCTGCTTCATCTGAATACATATATGCCATAAACTCTTTAGCTAAATCAGCATTTTTTGCATCATTTGGTATATACATTTGCTCAAAGAACGTATATGAATAGCTATCTCCATCTTCTGATACCTTAGGTAATGCAGAGAATCCCCACTCAAAACCATCTGCTCTTGGAGCATCTTTCATTTCACCAGGTAACCACGTACCATTTGGAATAAATAATGCTTCATTATCTAATATTAACTGTTGATTCTTAGTAAAGTTTTCCCCATTAGCTTGAGAAACTGTATTTTCATGTGTATATTTTGCAATATCCCCTATAATTTCAAAGGCTTTCTTAGCTTCATCACTTTTCCAAGCTTCTACATCATAGTCCATTGCCTTATTAAATAATTCTGGACCACCTGTTTCATTTAATAATGCATAGAAGAATGCATCAAAATATCCTGTTGTAGGATAAGTAAATAGTGCCATATCACCTTTAGCTTCTTCTCCTAATTTCATGAAATCATCCCAAGTTTCAGGCATCTCATATTTTCCATCAAAATTATTGGCATTATAGAATAATCCTGTTGGTGCATAAAATAATGGTGCTAAATAAGTTTTTCCATCTTCATATGGGTTAGTAATTAATGTATCTGTAAATCCATCAATTAATTTATCTTTAACTTTTACATCTTCACCTGGTACATCCATTTCTAATACATCATCTATATCTTGTATTGCTTTTTCTTTAATTAAAGTATCAGTTAATTTACCTTCTCCACCTACTGCTAAATAAATTATATCAGGTACATTACCTGCTTGTATTTGAGGTCTTAATACTTCTGAAATATTTTTTTCTAAAGTTAATTCAACCTTGACCCCTTCATGAGATTCTTCAAATTTCTTTGCAATTGCTTCCCAATGTTCTGTCTTATATCCACCGTTTAAACCTGCTATCTTTAATACCTTTTCTCCATCACCGGAATCGTTTTCACCGGAGTCAGATGAATCATTTGAACAAGCTACTGTTGTAAATACTAAACTTAAAGCTAATAATACCGCTAGAAACCTTTTCATTGTAAGTCCTCCTTTTTTTATACTCCATTTAAATATATTATACTTTTTTAAAAATACAATATCTATAATTATATTGATTGTTTTTTTATATATATTGCTTTTTTTCTATAAAATCAATATAATTAAATAGTATCTACTATTAGGAGGATTAATATGTCAAATATACTATATAAACTTGAAAAACAAGAAGAAACTAGCATAACACCAGAACTTTTATATGTATCAAAAGCTAAATATGATGAAGACTGGCATTCTACAATGCATATGCATCCCTTTACTGAACTTTTTTATGTTACTCATGGAAAAGGAATATTCAAAATAGAGGATAAATCATTTGAAGTAAAAAAAGATGATTTACTGATAGTAAACTCAAATGTAATTCATACTGAATCATCTAATGGTAAAAATCCACTAGAATATATAGTTCTTGGAGTAGAAGGACTTTTTATAGACGATAAACTTCCATTTACTATATATAATTTTAATGATAGAAAAGAAGAAATTTTATATTTTCTAGAAAAAATTATAACTGAAATAGAATCAAAAAATGATTTTTATATAAATATATGTCAAAGTTGCTTAGAAATATTGATATTTAATATAATGAGACTTTCATCTCATAATATGGTATTAGATAAAAATAAAAATGTAACAAAAGAATGTTCTTATATTAAAAAGTATATCGATACTCATTATGCTTCAAATTTGACACTTGATTCACTAGCATCTATTGCATATATGAATAAATACTATATGACAAGGGTCTTTAAAGAAAATATAGGCAAAACTCCTATAAATTATTTGATAGATAAAAGAATATCTGTTTCAAAAATATTACTTGAGACTACAGAATATTCTTTATCTGAAATATTTAGAATTGTTGGTTTTTCAAGTCAATCTTATTTTAATCAAATTTTTAAAAAAAGAGTAAATATGACTCCTAGACAGTATAGAAATAAAAATAAATCCTTCGACTAATTATAATTAATCGAAGGATTTATTTTTATTTTACTTTAAATTGATTTACAATACTTACTAATTCATCAGCCATAAGATCTAAAGTATCTGCAAGACCCTCTACATGCTCTATAGCTGATTGTTGTTCTTCACTACTTGCAAGTACGGTTTGAGTTCCAGCACCTGTTTGTTGACTCACTGCACTTACTTCTCTCATACTCATTTCTATTTCATTTATACCAATTGTCAACATATTAGCTATAGTTGCAAAATTAGCTATTGCATCATTTACTCGTTTTGTTTCCTCTTTTATATTCTCAAAAGATTCTGTAGCTTTATTTATTACATTGCTACCTTTATTTACTTCCTCTATACTTTCATTCATAGATATAGTTACATCACTCATATCATTTTGTATATTATTTATAATTTTTACTATATCTTTTGAAGCATTCCCAGTTTGTTCAGCCAATTTTCTTATTTCATCAGCTACTACAGTAAATCCTCTGCCTGCTTCTCCTGCTCTTGCTGCCTCTATTGCTGCATTTAATGCAAGTAAATTTGTTTGGTTAGATATATTATCAATAAATGTGATTATTTTACCGATTTCTTTAGTTTCTTCAGTAAGGGAAGATATTTTTTTAGATGAATTTTCCACCTTATGAATAATGCTTTCTATTGCATTTTGTGTATCATTTATATGTACTGTTCCAAGAGATGCCATATCTGTAGCATGACCTGCAGCATCTTTTATATCCTTTGCCTTTTCATCTACTTCTACTACTTTTTTGCTCATTTCATCAATTATCATATTTGTTGCATCTACAGATTGAATTTGATTTTCTGTACCTGTTGCAACTTGTTCAACTACAGCAGAAATTTCTTCTGAAGCTTTTACTGTATGATATGATTTTTCTTTTAAATCCTCTATTGATTTCTTTATATTATCTGAAGAGAAATTTACTTTCTCTATAACATTAGTTAAAGATTCTATCATACTATTAAATGATTCCTGAAGTAATCCTATTTCATTTTTAGATGTTACTTTTATACTTTCTGTCATATCTCCATCTTTAATTTTTTCAGCACTTTTTCCTAAATCTATAATTGGTTTTGTAAGTACTCTAGATATAATTGCTGTAAGTATAGCTATCATAATTCCTGCTAAAATTACTATTATACTAGTTCTTTTTAATGCTCCAGAGGCCATAGTCTCTATTTCTTTTGTATCTTGTTCTACAACTACCCCCCAATTAGTATAAGGGACAGTAGTGTATGCTCCTATTACATCTTTTCCTGTTTCTGTTTTATATCTTTCAACATTTGTTTCACTTTTTACTGCTTTTTGTGCACCTACATTTCCCTCTTCTACAAAATTATATCTTTTTACTATTTTATTTTTAAAATCTTCATGACCTATTACAGTTCCTGTTTTATCTACTATGTATGCATTACCTGTATTACCTATTTTTTGAAATTTAACAATATTACTAAGTTCATCTACATTTAATTTAGCTGCAATTACTCCTTTAACTTCTAATAATTTGTTTTTTATAGGAATAGAAATCATTATACCAGGTTTTTTTGTGTTATTATCTATAAATGAATTTGTAACATATTCTGAACCTTTCTTACTCATTACAAAATATAATTCATTTGCAAGAGTATCTGTAGTCTCTTTTGTCGCAGCTATAGCATTACCATCCATATCTATAACATAAATATCTTCTATTGATGGTATCTCATCTCTTACACTTTTTAATAAGCTATTTGCATCCCTTTGCTCCATATTACTAAAATCATTTGAATTTGAAAGGGTTTCAACAGCACTAAAAGAATTAAGAACCATATAATTTGCTTGATTAGCTATAGATTTTGCAATTGTCAAATTTGATTCTTTACTCATTTCTATCATGTTTTTTTTCTCAAAATTGTAATTTACTACCCCTATTATAATTATAGGTATAAGTGAAAGTAACAATACCATTGTTATAAGCTGATTTTTGATACTATTTCTAGTTTTAATCCCATTTTTCTTATTATTTTTTTTGAAATTTAATGGTATTTGTTTCCATTTAAAACCTTTAAATTTGGCAATTGGATTTTTAATCTTCTTATTCTTCAGTTTTTTTAACAACATCTCTCCTCCATTCTTAAAATTATTTTACTCAATTATTCTATATTCGACATTTTATATCTAATTCCTCTTTTTAATTGAGTTTTTCATAAAAAAATTCCCAGAAATGTTAAAAATGACTGCATTCATTCTAAACAATCTGGAAATTATTAAAATCTTATTTTCTAGTTTCTTGTTTTAAATATTCATTTATAAACTTATCTATATCTCCATCCATAACTTTATCAGTATTACCTTCTTCTGTATTTGTTCTATGATCTTTAACTAAATTATACGGATGGAATACATATGAACGTATTTGAGAACCCCAACCTATCTGATTATAATTACCTGCCAAATCTTCAATTTTTTCTTTTTGTTCTCTTTCTTTTAGTTCTATAAGCTTTGATTTTAACATGTTCATAGCTGTTGCTTTGTTACTATGTTGTGATCTTTCACTTTGACATTGAACTACTATTCCTGTTGGAATATGAGTTATCCTTATGGCTGAATCCGTAGTATTTACATGCTGACCTCCTGCACCACTTGCTCTATAAGTATCTATTCTAAGGTCAGAAGTTTCTATTTCCACTTCATCCTCATCACTTAATTCTGGCATTACATCAATTGATGCAAAAGAGGTATGTCTCCTTCCAGATGAATCAAAAGGTGAAATTCTAACTAAACGATGTACTCCTTTTTCACTTTTAAGATATCCATATGCATTTTCTCCAACAATCGACATATCTACTGATTTTATTCCACCTTCAGTATCTTTTTGCATATCCAATATCTTTACTTTATAATTCTTTCTTTCTCCCCATCTAGAATACATTCTAAAAAGCATTTCTGCCCAATCTTGAGCTTCAAGGCCCCCTGCACCAGAGTGAATTGATACAATTGCACTATTTTTATCATATTCACCACTTAATAATGTGGATATTCTAAACTCATCTAATTCTTCATCAATATATTCTACTTTTTTTTCAATAACATCTAAAAAACTCTTATCATTTTCCTCTTCAGAAAGTTGTATAGATATTTCAAGGTCTTCTATTTCATCATTTAGTTCATCATATTTATCTATTTTTTGTTTTATAGAATTTAATTCTGCTATAATTTTTTGAGCTTCATCATTATCATCCCAAAAATCTGTTTTCTGCATTTCACCTTCTAAATCTTTTGACTTCTCTCTAAGTTTAGACAAGTCAAAGTGAAACACCTACCTCTTTTAATCTGTTTTCAAATTCTTTTACTGTACCATTATATTTTTCTAATTCTAGCATAAAACTCTCCTTATCTACCACAACATTTTTTGTATTTTTTCCCACTTCCACAAGGACAAGGGTCATTTCTTCCTATTTTTTCTCCTTTTACAACTGTTTTTTGTACAGGTTTTTTATTCCCATGACTTGAGCCTGTTACTTTTGCTACTCTTTTTCTCTCTATCTTTTCTTCTGCCTCTAAATTATACAAATATTTAACTGTTTCTTCTTGGATGTTTTTAATCATTTCATTAAACATATCATATCCTTCTACTTGATATGCTCGAACTGGATCTTCATTACCCATTGCACGAAGTCCTATACCTTGACGTAATTGATCCATTGCATCAATATGCTCCATCCATTTACTATCTACTACACGAAGAAGTATTACTCTTTCAAGTTCTCTCAACTGCTCACTACCTACTTCTTCTTCTTTTTCTTCATATTTTTCTATAGCTTTTGTATATATTTTTTCTTTTAATTCTTCTTTTGTAATATCTTCTTTATCTTCTATATTTAATTTTTCATCTTCTAAGAACATAGGGGATAAATAATTTTCCATTCCTTCATAATCCCATTCCTCAGAATATTTAGAAGATGCACTATACATCTCTACTACACCATCCACCATATCTTTTATCATAGAAAATATATAGTCTTTCATATTTTCGCCTTCTAAAACCCTTTTTCTTTCCTTATATATAACTTCTCTTTGCTTATTCATTACATCATCATATTGAAGTACATTTTTTCTTATACCAAAGTTTTTACCTTCAACCTTTGATTGTGCTGACTCTATTGAACGGTTTAAAAGTTTATGCTCAAGGGGTTCATCTTCAGGCATCCCTAATGTATCAACTATACTTTTTATTTTTTCACTTCCAAAAAGTCTCATTAAATCATCTTCAAGTGATATGAAAAATTTAGAGGCTCCTGGATCTCCTTGTCTTCCTGCACGACCTCTTAACTGATTATCTATACGTCTTGATTCATGTCTTTCTGTACCCATTATATATAATCCACCAGCATCAAGTACTTTTTTAGCTTCATCTTTAGTATTTGCTTTATGTTTTTCTAACAATTTATTATATTTTTCTTTTATATCATTTACTTCCTGATCTTCACTTTCAAGTGGACTATCTGCAAGAGCTATTAAATGTTCAGAATATCCCTTTTTCCTTAAATCTGCTTTTGCCATAAACTCTGGATTACCACCAAGAACTATGTCAGTACCACGACCAGCCATATTAGTAGCAATAGTTACAGCTCCAAGTCTACCTGCTTGAGATATTATCTCTGCCTCTCTCTCATGTTGCTTTGCATTTAACACTTCATGCTTTATACCTTGCTTTTTAAGTAATCTACTTAATATCTCAGAGTTTTCAATACTTATTGTACCAACTAATATTGGTTGACCTTTTTTATGATGTTCTTTTATTTCTTCTATTATTGCACCAAATTTTGCCTCTACTGATTTATATATTAAATCCGAATTATCTTCTCTTATTACCGGCTTATTTGTTGGAATTTCTACGACATTCATATTATATATATGTCTAAATTCATCTTCTTCTGTTTTAGCAGTACCAGTCATACCAGATAGTTTGTCATACATTCTAAATAAATTTTGGAATGTAATAGTTGCAAGAGTTTTAGATTCTTTTTTTACATCTAATCCTTCTTTTGCCTCAATCGCTTGATGAAGACCATTTGAATAGCGTCTTCCAAACATAAGTCTTCCAGTAAAGTCATCAACTATTATAACTTCACCATCATTTACTACATAATCTTTATCTTTCTGCATTATATTTTGTGCTTTTAATGCTTGATTTATATGATGAGTAAGCTCCATATTTTCTGGATCTGCTAAGTTTTCAACACCAAAAAATTGTTCTGCTTTTTTTACTCCTTTTTCTGAAAGTGTAACAGATTTAGCTTTTTCATCTATAGTGTAATCCATTTTTTCTTCTTTCATTTCTCTATTAAATGGATCCTTCTTATTTTCACTTTCTTCTATTATTCTTCCTTCTAATGTACGTGCAAATGTATCAGCAGCACGATATAATTCTGTAGGCTTATCTCCTTGACCAGAAATTATAAGAGGAGTTCTAGCTTCATCAATAAGTATACTGTCAACCTCGTCAATTATTGCATAATGTAGATCTCTTTGAACCATTTCATCTTTATATATAACCATATTATCTTTTAAATAATCAAATCCAAATTCATTATTTGTACCATATGTTATATCACAATTGTAAGCTTCACGTCTTTCTTTTGTCTTTTTACCATGAACTATTATTCCAGTAGAAAGACCTAAATAATTATATAGTTTACTCATCATTTCACCTTGATATGATGCCAGAAAGTCATTTACAGTTATAAGATGAGTACCTTTACCTAAAAGTGCATTTAAATATAATGGCATTGATGCAACAAATGTCTTACCTTCACCTGTTTTCATCTCTGCAATATTACCCTCATGTAATACTATACCACCTAAAAGCTGAACTCTATATGGTCTAATTCCTAAAACTCTATCTGAAGCCTCTCTAACTACAGCAAAAGCTTCAGGGAGTATGTCATCTAATGTTTCACCTTTTTCGATTCTTTTTTTAAATTCATCAGTTTTATTTTGTAATTCATTGTCACTAAGATTTTTCATATCATCTTCAAGCGCTTCTATTTTATCCAATATAGGTTTTAATCTTTTTATTTCTCTACTACTATATGTCCCAAATATTTTTTCAAAAATACCCTTTACCATCAATCTACCTCCAGTTATAGCCTATCCTTATATTATAACATACCTATTTGCCAAATCCAAAGTTGATTCTTCTATCTAATTTTTTATCATTCATGGAGCTCTCTATAAATACAAATAACCCCATAGTTATAAGTACATCTCCTACACTAAATACACCAGCAAGGGGTAATATATTATCTATAGCTATTATTTTACCAAGAATTTCATAATCTGTACCATTTGTAATAGCATCATATAATTTATATTGTCCACTTTCCATTAGTTTTATAGTACTATTCATTCCAGCAATTTTAAGTGCATCAAATGATACTGGAATATTCATTCCATTCATTACGAATACTATAAAATTAGATATAGCTCCTACAAATACTATCCAAAGTGACGGTATATTCATATTTATAATTACACCTATAAAAATTAGTATAAATGATACTAAGTATATTTCTTCTACATAATTTCCTATAACTTTTAAATCTCTATCACTAAATATCAAAACTAAATATTGAAGAACTAAAGCTATTATAATTGGAGATAGTTTTTTAAAATTTAAATTTTTAAGTCTTATAAATTTTCCGCCTTTCATATATCCTACTATTACTGCAAGTAATAAAAACAACCAAATCATCTAAGTCACCTTACCCTTCGTTATATTTATCCATATGTTCATTATATATTATTTCAACAAATATGACTAGATTCCTTCTTTTAAAATTGCTTTTTTACAATAAAAAAGTAGAGAGTTAACTCTCTACTTTTTATATCTATTTAAAATTCTGGTTCTATAAGACCATAATTTCCATCTTTTCTTTTATATAAAACATTAGTTTCATTAGTGTCAGCATCTTTATATACGTAGAAATTATGTCCTAAAAGTTCCATTTGAAGTATTGCTTCTTCTTGAACCATAGGTTTCATTGCAAAACGTTTAGTTTTTACAACTTTTGGTTCATCTTTCGTATTTATATCTTCATAAGGTATATTTTCAAATCTAATAGTCTTTCCATTATGCTTTCTCTTTTCAAGCTTAGTCTTATGCTTTCTAATAAGTCTTTCAAGTGTATCTAATACCATATCAATAGATTTATACATATCACCAGTTTCTTCTTCAGCTCTTATAATAGTTCCAGCAAAAGGTACACTCACTTCTATAATCTGTCTTTCTTTTTCTACAGTCATAGTTACGTTAACTCTAGCATCTTTATAAAAATACTTGTCTAATCTTTCTAATTTGGATTCTACTGCTTCTCTAAGTCCATCTGTTACTTTCATATTTTTTCCTGCAATTATAGTTCTCATAAATCCAACTCCCTTCAATTTATGTAGCTAATTATTTATGTGATTATTTATATAATTACCCATTTAATTTTTCAAATAACATGTAAATTATTTGAAAAATCATAATATATTAAAACATGAGCTTTTTTTACAAATAACCGTATAGTATTTACAAAAAGAAAGAAATTATACATTAAAATTTATATTTATTTATATATTTATCCACATCTATCATCTGTGAATATGTGGATAAATATAGCCTATTTCTGTGGATAATGTGTATAACTCTGTGGATAGTGTATATTAGTACAAGTTATAGTGTGGAAAAATATGTGGAGAAGGTGTTAACTTAAACTAAGATTTATTAACAAAAACATTATTTAATTTTCGTTCAATTTATATTAATAGTCTATATTAATATTCTTACTCTTATAGATAATTAATATGCAAAAAAAATAGAACAAATTAATGTTCTATTTAAAATTTATCATTTTTTACTATCAATAAAATATCCACCACTAGATGGCATATTATTATAATATTTATTTGTAGTAGTTTTACCTCTTTTTATTTCTCGTAAACTTTTCTTTATATCTTCAAATCCACTTTTCATCATATTATTATTTTCATCATCTTGAACTTTTATAGTTTTCATGAGTTTTTCACACTTACTTGTTAATTCTTTTAATCTTACTAAATAATCTTTTTCAATACTTAGCTGTGATAAATCATTTATATTTTCTACCTCTTTAATATTATTATATATCCCTAAAAATTCTACATCTAATCTATTTATTTTTTCAATTACATTTTCTTTATTGTTTATAATTCGGTTTAATTTATCAATATCATTGTTTTCTATTAATTTTTTTTGAACTATTGTAAGTTTATAGAAATCTTCTAATAGTATTTTTTTATCAGATAATAAAGAATTTAACTTTTCTATTTTTGATTCCATATTATTTGCCTTTCTTTGCTAATTTCATAGCTTGTGCCCAAGTATCTCTTAATTCTTTGGATATATCATATATTTCATTTAATATTTCTATATCCTTTCTAATATTAGCTTCCATAAGTCTTCTATTCATATATTCATATAAATTATATAATTGTTTACCTACTTCATATTTTCTATCAACTGTAACCATGAACTCACTAACTATTGCTTGAGCTCTTAAATTACTGTTATGAGATTTTTCTATATTTTTTTCCTCTGCAAAAATAATTGATTCTTTAATAAATCTCATAAGACCTTCATATAATTTTAAATTTAATTCCTCTGGTGATGCTGTCATTATTGAATTATTTTGATATTGTGCATAAGGATTTTTCATTGCCATAACTATTCCTCCTAAATGTGTGTAAAATTGACGAGCTTTCCTTTATACTCTTTCATCAATTATAATCCCTGCTATCTCCCACATTTTCCCTATCATATCTAATATTTTTTCTGATGGTATCTCTCTTATTATTTCATCTGTTTCTGTATCCACTAATTTAACCATAATAGTATTTGTTTTCTCATGAATTGAATATTCAAGTTTCTTATCATACATTTTCAAGCTTTCATTAGATGCATTTACAGCATGAATTAGTTCTTCTTTACTTACTCTTTTTTCTCCTTTAATTCCATTTTCTGATGTTATTTTAACTGAACTTTTATCCTCTTCCTGTCTAATTTCTAAATTAATTTCTTTATTCATAACTGTACTTATATTAGACATTTGAGAACCTACAATTCCTTCTATAGACATTATATTCCCCCTTAAATATCAGCATTTAAATTTAAAACTCTACATTCCTCCACCCATTTGTTGATTTAACCAAGATGATTGAGCACTCATTTGAGAAAGTGCCTTTTCCATTCTTGAAAACATGATATAATAATAATTTTCTTTAGCATCTAAATCCTCAAGTAGTTCACTAATTCTATCTTTATAATCATTAATTTTATCATTCATAGTATTTTTAAATTCAGTTACATCGCCTTCTATTCCAGCTTTTTCTAGCAATATTCCTTTTCTACCATTTTCATCTCTAGTTATTCTAATATTATCTTTAAGAATATCATTAAGACGTTCTGCTAAACCTTGACTCTTATATCTTATACTTCTATTAGAAGAATCTTCATAATCAATATTAGAGTCTTTTGCAAACAAACTTTTCACCTCTTCTGGTTTGTCATTTAATGATTGTCTTAATTTTGCTTCATCTATGACTAATTTACCTTTATCTAAGTAATTTGAGCTTGTTTTAATGCCTATATCATAAAGACTAATATCTACTCCTTCTACTTTATCATATAAAGCTCTTCTCATTTCATAAGTTACTTTTTGCAAAATTGAATCACTTCTTAATAAACCACTTTTTGATTTTTCCTCCCATAGTTCAATCTCTTTTTCACTCATTTCTTTCTTTTGAGCATCTGTTAATGGTCTATAATCTCTATCTCTCTTTTCTCCTAATTCATCATTTATTTTTGTAATAACCTCGTTATATTTCTCTACAAAACCTTTAATTTTTTCTATAGTTTTATCAACATTAGAGTTAATTGATATATTAATTTCACCAGCTTCTTCTGCTTTTAAATTAAATTCTACACCATCTATTGTAAATGTATTAGAACTTCTATTAGTTGTTACTCCATTATAAGTAAAACTAGCATCTTTAGCACTTTGATCTTGTACTAATCCTAAAACCCCTGTTAAAAAGTTTCCAGTATTATCACTCAAAGATACTTCATTCATAAGTCCAGTTTCTTTTGATTCCAATTGAAATTCATCTGTTACACTATTATACTTTAATGTAACTCCTACATCACTTTTATTTACAGTATCTATAACATCTTTAATAGTATCAGTATCATTAAATGTAAAATTCTCATTATTTATAGTAAATGATATTTCATTTCCTACAAATGTAATATTTTCACTAAATTTAGCATCTTTAAGTTGACTATTAATATTTATTGTATTAGTTTGACCATTAGTAAAACCTAAATCATCTACAATATTTTCTTTACTATTAGAAATTTTAATTTCTTCACCATTTGTTCCTAAAAATACTAACTTTCCATTTAATACACTGGCACTTATGGAACTATCAGTTAATTGTGAATTTATTTCTGTAACAAGACTAGATACATCATTAAAATCATCTGAAAGATCTATATTATAATCAGTACCATCAATATTTATATTAAATTCTTTGCCAATTTCAGATATATCAATGTTAACTGTAGATTCTAACTTATCTATCTTTGCTCCATTAGATAATCCTAAGTTTTTAATTACATCATCTGTTGAACCACTATTAAAAATAATCTCATCTGAAGTATCATGAGATACAAACTTTAATTTATCTCCATCATTAGTTACTTTAATATTACCTTCGCCAATAGCTGTATCAATATTAGATTGAATTTGTGTACTAAGCTCATTAATATCATTAGCATTAACACTAATATCCACTTCAGTTTCAGTTCCATTTATATCTATTTTAATTTTACCTGTAAAATTTAGTGGTTCAGTAAAATCAATAGTTGTTCCTGTAATTGAATTAGATTGATTATTCTTGAAGCCTAAATCTGAAACATATGTATTAGGTGTACTTTTTATCTGTAAATTATGACCTACAGAATCTATTTTAATATTACCTCCATCGTTTGATAATACAATATTTCCGGTTCCAAATGAAGAATCTAACTTAGATTGTAAGTCAGATATTAATGTTTCAGTAGTTTCTGTAGAATAATCTTTATCTAATGTTATTGTCTTTTCTACACCATCTAATTTAATATTAAAGCTTTTACCTTGTTTTAAATTAGCTTTATTTAATCCTGTTCCAATCATATTAGATATACTTTTAGAATCATCTGTACTCCAAATCCCTTTTTCAGCTAAAGTAATATTCCCAATAGTATAATTCCCAGGAGATGCAGATCCAGTAGGATTTATACTTATAGCATTAGTATCTACTCCATTTAGTGTAACACTAGAATCAAAAGTACCAAATGCAGAAGTTGAAGTAAAATTATTTTCTGGCTTTAAAAGATTAAAGTATTCATCTTGAAATCCTCTAAGCACATTTGCTATATCTCTATAAGCATCTCTTTTCCATTCAATATATGTTTTTTCCTGCCCCACCTTATCTACCGTTATACGTTCAGCTTTCATAAGTTTATCAATCATAGCTTCTGTATCTAAGCCTGATGCCATTCCCGTTATTCTTAATAAATCACTCAAAAAATCACCGCCTGTAATATAATTTACTTATCTATATAAAGTATCGGCTAAAAATATAATTTCTTTAATCGTCTAAATATTAATTATATTTATTTTCTATTTCCGTTATAGTTTCTTTTAAAATAGGAAGAGTAAATTCCACTGAATTTGACAATGCTGTATAAAATTCAAGAGATCTTTTCATTATAGAAATATCATCTTTACTAGTATTTGATACAGTATTTTCAAGGAAAACTTTATATACTATTGGCTTTATCAAATGATTAATCATATTAAATTCTTCTTGCTTTTGCTTTATATATTTATCAATATTATCTAACCTATTTAATTTTGGACCAATATTATCAGAGTTTTTATTTTCCTTATATATATTTATTATTTTATTACATATTTTAATTGCATCCATAGATTTCTTATGAATTATTTCTAGATTATTATACATATTTTGTAATTTTTTTATTAATAATTTTAATTCATCTAAATTAAATTTAATATCAGAGTTTAAGGCTTCATGGATTTTTCTCGTAACTTCTATATCTTTATAACAATATTTATTTATTGCATCTTGAAATGTCATTATTTCAGTTCCTTCTATTTTGGCTCCACCTTCTGTTGCATCTATATATAATCTATTACTTGTATCATTTAATATTTCGTTTTCAAACCATCTTAAAAAAGTATATAAATCATATCCTGTTAATACCTTATCTCCATATATATTCTCAACTTCAAAATATTTGGTTTTTATAGAATCCGATTTTCTAGCATATTTAGTTCCTTCAGCATGAGTTTTATTATTTGTATATGCTAAATCTTGTCCAATAAAAATTATAGGATCTGCTCCTAATTTTATAGCTATATTAAATGCTACACATGCTACTGATCCACCTAAATTTATAACTCCTACTTCTTTATCAAATTCTTTAAATAACTCTTTAATATATCCTCCCATATTATCTGTTAATACTTTAATTCCCTTATGATTCTCCAATATTTTAGGATGAGAAATAGACATATAAATTAAAGGAATGTTCTCATAATCTAAATTATCAAAATGGGCTAAATTTAGTTCTCCTCCATCAACTGTAACTATAAAATCTGGATTAATATTTTTACTCAATAAAACTTTAAGAGCTGTATCTACACAAATTATAACTGCTTTATTTTTTATATTTCTCAATAATTCAACATTTTTATTTAATGAAGGTCCTGCTGAAACAATAATTACAGGCTTGTTTAAAAATACATCTTTTAATTGACTTATAAAATTACTTTCTACAGCTGCACTCATATTTTTTAATAGATTTTGCTGCCAATCTCTATTAAATTTAATCATAGTATTTCTATCTATTTTTCGTATGTATAAATGGTCATAGATCATTTTATTAACTTTTTGTTCCATATCACTAAATAATTTTTTATAATTAGAAAATGTATAATATTCTACAAGATGACAATTATTCCATGATATATTTTTATTAAGAAAATATCTTAATTTATCTAAATTATCTTCTATCATAATCAAAATATTATTATTTTCTATAATATTAGTTATGTCTATATTTTTAATTATTTCATTAAATATAGATATACTAGGCTCAATAATTAATATCTTTGTTTCATTACCTATACGATTCATTAATTCTTTAATATGATATATCATACCAAGTCCATAAATTATATATATTTTATCATTACTTAAAGTTAAATTAGAAATCCATCTTTTTGCATCTTTGCTAGGATCAAACTTACTATGTAAATGTATTACATTTCTTTCTCTATTAATAATAAATGAAATTTGTCCATTTTTAGCCTTATTAACTTCTACAGTTAAATCTTCTACTTTCTTCTCATTTGTTTTTATATATTCTATCATTGTAGGATATCTCGCATTAATTTTTTCTATATTTTTCGTATGTATTTCATGACTTTTCATAAAAATCTCCTCATAATAAATTTATATTATCACTAATATCTTCAAAACAATATTTTTTTATAGATTCTTTTAAACATAATACATATGTTCCATTTATCATAGCCCCACCTTCTGTAGAATCAATAAATGTAATACTTTTTTCTTTTTGTATTCTATTCTGAATCCATCTTAAATAACTAAATAAATTTTTTGAAGTATAGATATACTTACCATTAGTGTCTAATACTTTTCGTAATGTATTGTTATTAGATACATTCAAATGATTAGCTTCCTCAGAATGAGTTTTTTCTTCACTAAAAGCCAAATCTTGCCCAACAAAAACAATTGGATCACATCCAAACTTTATAAGAATGTCCAGCGCTGTAGTAGCTACTGAACCACCTGTTTCTACAGTTCTATAATTGTTTTTATTTGCCAACTCTTCTGAATTTTTAAATCCATTTTGAAAAGCAATATATTTTTTACCTTTATAATTTAATGCTACTTTTTTATTACATGTTGATAATATTATCATTGGAATAAGTATATTTAACCCTTGTATTTGATCATATACTATATCATAAGGGTCAGTTATTATTATAGCATCAGGAACTATATCATTACTAAGTAATGCTTTTACTGCTCTTCCTACACATAGTATTAGACCTTTATCTCTTATTTTCTTTAATTCATTAATATTTTTATCTAATGAAGGACCTGCTGATACTAAAAAAGCAGGCACATCTATCATTTTGTTAAATAAATTATCAACATATCCATCTACATTTTTTATATTTGAATTAAAATTTTCAATTAATAACTCTTCAACGCCAACTAATTTCTTTTTCATTCTAAATTCTTCAAGCAAATATTTTATTTCTTTATATTGATTAGGGATAGCTTTCATTGATTGAGTATGAAATATAATCTCAAATTCATCTTTATTACTGAGTATTTCTTTTAATTTTTTTATATAAAAATTAATATTATCACTCATAATTAATTCTAATCTATCATCTTGTAAAATAGATCTTAAGTCCATATTTAATAAAGCTTCATTAAATATTTTTTTATTAAATTCAAATACAAATATTTTTTCATTATCAATCCCATCTAAAAATTTTTCTATATGATAACCTAAACCAAAACCAATTAAAATAAAATTCTTTATATTATTTTTGTAGTTATTTTCAAAAAATCTTTGTGATTCTTTTAAAGGATTATATTTACTATGAATGTAAAATTCTAACCCCAAATCATTTACTTTTAATGTTTTATGATTTGTTTTAGTTGATAATATTTGATAATTACTATCACATTTTTCTGATTTCATAATTTTATAAATATCAGGATATAATCTTTTCAATGTCTTCATATTATTTAGATACATATTAATTCTCCTTAATTTACCACAAAGCTAATATTGGATATTTCTTTTTTCCAATATTTAAATATATCTATTAATTCATACTCTAATAAATCACTTACATATACAAAATCTTCATTTTGTAAAGCCTGTTCAAATTCTAAAAGTATTTTTCTTATATTCTTTTCATTAATTTCTATATTATATTTTTCTAAAGTTGGCTTTGTAAGTATAACTACTTCCAAGCACCAATTTATTCCCTCAATTGCTTCTATTAATAGTTTTAAAGCTTCTCCTTCATTATCTTTAGAAAAATGGTCTACTATATTTTCTATACCAGGTATAAGCTTATCAAGATATTCATTGAGTGAATTCAATGATTCATTTATTATATTATTTGCCATTAATATTCCCCCTCTATTAAAATAAGACTAACCTAAAAGGCCAGTCTTATTCTTAAAATATTATATCAATTATTTAATTATCTTAATAATTGAAGTACTCCTTGTGGTTGTTGATTAGCTTGAGCAAGCATTGCTTGAGCAGCTTGGTTAAGAATATTATTCTTAGTGAAACTCATCATTTCTTTAGCCATATCAACGTCTCTTATTCTTGATTCAGAAGCTTGTAAGTTTTCAGATGCATTATCAAGATTCTTGATAGTATGCTCAAGTCTATTTTGAAGAGCACCTAATCCAGAACGTTCTCCAGATAATTTTTCTATAGCAGCATCAATAGTTGTTATTGCAGTATCAGCACTTGATTGAGCAGAAACACTTATTCCACTTACACCTAAACCAGTTGCAGTCATATCTCCTATTGATAATGAAACATTTTCAGTAGCATTAGCCCCTATATGAATTATAGCACCAGATACACTACCATCCAATAAATTTTGCTTGTTAAATTGAGTCTTTTCACCTATTCTAGTTAATTCTTCTTGTAATGCTGTAACTTCTTTTTGTATAGCAGTTCTATCAGCTGTTACATTAGTATCATTAGAAGATTGTACTGCAAGTTCTCTCATTCTTTGTAATATTGCATGAGACTCATTTAATGCACCTTCAGCTGTTTGTATAAGTGAAATACCATCTTGAGCATTACTAGATGCTTGGTTAAGTCCTTTTATTTGTCCTCTCATTTTTTCTGAGATAGATAAACCAGCTGCATCGTCACCTGCTCTATTTATTCTCATACCTGAAGATAATTTCTCTAAAGATTTTGCTGTTGCATTATTGTTGATTCCTAATTGTCTATGACTGTTCATTGCCATTAAGTTATTATTAATTCTCATTTTTATATTCCTCCTTGAAATTTCCTTTTACGGCATCCTTGCCCTTAAGGTTTTTTTATTTATAATAAAGCCTTATATGTATTCGGCCGTTATACAATATAAAGATTTATTATTGTCTACACTTATATTATCGACATATTTTTATATAACTTTAGTATTTTTTCAAAAAATATTATATTTCTAAAATAAATTTTTTAAGCTATCAAAATCTATTTTTCCATCTGCAGCAACTTTATTTTCATTTTGAATGTCAACATAGATTTCTTTTCTATGTATATCTATATTTTTAGGAGCTTTTATCCCTAATTTCACTTTACCATCTTGTATATCTGTTACCACTATTTCTATATTATCACCTATCATTATACTTTCGTTTTTCTTTCTCGTTAATATTAGCATTTATATAGCCTCACTTTCCTTTTCAAATATAGGATGCTTTGTGCTATATCTATTATCGTCTAATACTATTTGAGCTCCTAAGTTTCTTGTTGTGTTTATAACTATAGGACCTGATAGATTTGCTGTCATCTTTTTTAAATCTTTTGGTACTGTTACAATAGTATATAACTTGACTTCTTCTGGTTTCTTAATTTTTAGTTTTTCTACTATTGAGTCAGAAATATTTATATCATAATCTTTTTTAAATACAAATGGATCTATTATTACAAATGCTAAATTACTATCATTTAAAGATTGAAGATAATGAAATGGATTTTCTTCATCATTATTTTTTATTATAATAAATCGATTTTGGTCTTCAAATGCAAGTATACCTGATGGGAAATTTATTATATCTTTTTCTTCTATCTCTATTTCACCAAAATTTTTGGTGTTAATTTTCATATTATCCCTCTTTCTATCTTAGAAAATCTATAAGTGATGGTTGAATTATTCTAGCACCAGCATGAAGTGATGCTTGATACACAGTTTCTCTTGTTTTTAATTCTATTACTACCTCTGCAATATCTACATCTTCATTTTTAGATAATAGTTTAGTTACACTTAATGTTTGATCTTCTAATCTATTCTTATTAAGTTCCAATCTATTAGTCTTTGCTCCTATTTTTGCTCTTACTGATAATACATTAGATACAGTCTCATCTATCTCTGTTATACTTTCATCTATACTTGTAACATCATCTGAATCTAATCCTTGTATCAGCTTATCAAATACTCTTATCATTTCTGATGTATCTCCTTTTGAAACATCTTGTTTATACCCATTATTTGATAAACCGAATAATTCTGTTCCTACTACATTTACATCTATAGTATCTGCTGAGCCTACATTATATTTGGTTTTTTCATCAGTATTTAAATCTATATTATAATTTCCATCACTATCAATCAAATCATCTGCTGTTTTATATCCTGAAAATATAGCCCTTCCTGCGTGTTTAGTATTCGCTACCTTTATTATTTGTTCTCTCAATTGTTTTATTTCTGCTGAAACTTTTTCTTTATCCTCACCTGTATTTGTCCCATCATTTGCAGCTTGTACTGTAAGCTCCCTTGCTCTCTCTAATATATCTCCTATTTGGGACACTGCTGATTCTGTTACCTCCATCCAAGATGTTGCATCGTCTACATTTCTTTTGTATTGCTCTATTCTGGATAAGTCTGTATAATATTTTAAACTCTTTGACACTCCTATTGGATCGTCTGAAGGTAACTGGAATTTCTTTCCTGTTTGCATTTTATCTTGAACTTTACTTAAACCTTGTAAGTTTTTATTTACATTTGTCATCATATTAGATATCATCATATTATTTGTTATTCTCATAATTTATCTCCCTACTAAGCCTAATCTATTTATTGTAACATCATAAATTGAATCTATTGTAGTAATCATTCGAGCTGCTGCATTATATGAATGTTGAAATTTTACCATATTACTCATTTCTTCATCCAGTGATACTCCTGATTCTGATTGGCGTCTAGTATTTATTCCATCAACTATAACCGTACCATTTTCTTTCATTCGTACTGATTGTTGTCCATCTACTGCTAATGTAGATAATACTGATTTCATAAAATCATCTGGAGTACCTTGAGGTGTAGTATCTTTAAAAAATTTATTATCATTTCTCTTTTCTAATAATTCTAATATTATATCATTATTTTCTTTGTCAGAAGGATCAGAACTACTTGATGCAGCTATATTATCCAAGTTGTCCATTATATCATCTGATATTTTTATATTAGATGCATCTATAGCTTCACCATCATCTGACTGGAACATATTTATGCCACTATTTCCATCTCTAGTAAATCCTTTCTGATGTACTTCATTCATTTGTTTTGCAAATATATTTGCAAATTCATTTAATCTAGATATATAAAAAGGAATTCCTCTATATTTACTATCATGTCCAGTTCCATCTCTTACATCTATAAGTCCTTTAAGTTTTCCTGATGTAAGTTTTAATTTATTTCCATTTTCCCATTCTAGCTGATATAATTTTTCTTCTTTGTTTAAAGGATTTTCCACTGTAGGTGCAGGATATTTAAGCCTATTGGAAACTTCTCCTTCTACAAGTATTGTACCTCCTATTGATACATTAAACTTCCCATTTGTTTCTGTTGCATTTATATTTACTATTTCTGATAATTCATCTACCAATAAATCTCTTTTATCTCTTAAGTCATTTGCTTTACTTCCATCTAGTTCTATATTATGTATTTCTTTATTTAGTCCTGCTATCCTCTCAGAATAACTATTTATATTCTTAATATTAGTTGATATCTCAAAATTAACTTCTTTTTGTGCTGATTTTAAGTTTTCTGATGTTGAATTTAAATATTTTGTAAATGCCATCATTTTTTCTCTTACAAGTGCTCTATTAGAGTCATCTGATGGATTTGTTGAAAGTGACTCAAAAGATGTAAACAACTCATCTAAATTTTTTCTAATACTACTTTCTGATGGTTCATTAAATATATGTTGTATTTCAGTAAGAGTATCCTCTTTTACTGTCCACTCGCCTACTGGAGCTTTTTCTCCCCAATATTTAAAGTCCAAGTATGAATCTCTAATCCTATTAACTGCTGTTATATTAGTACCTGTCCCCAAAAATCCTATTCCAGCAATATTAAGTGGATTATTTGATTCTTGAGTATTTTGTTGTCTACTATATCCTCTTGTATTTATATTTGCTATATTATGATTTGTTGTATATAGGTTTTTTTGACTAGCAAGTAATCCTGAAACTGCTGTATTAAACCCTATCCATCCACTCATCTAACCACTCCTAATATTTAATTTCCTACTCTACCCATTTTATTTACTACATTTTCTATCATTTCATCTATTGCATTTACTACTCTACTATTTGCAGTATATGAATGTTGAAATTTTAGCATATTTGCCATTTCTTCATCCATTGATACTCCTGAAACTGCATATCTGCTATTTTGTATATTTTGAATTATGGTATTGTGAGTTTCTAACATTATCATAGAACGATTTGCTTCTACTCCCATATCAGATATAATACTTCTATAATAATTGTCTGCTGTTTGATTTTCAAAAAGTGCTAAATCACGCAGGTCCATAATTTCTTTTGCTATACTTCCATCTCCTCTATCCCCTGATAAAGATGCTACTATATTATTTAACGTATCTAAATTGTCATTTAATTTTATAGTACTTGCATCTATTTCACTACCATTTCTTTTAGATACAAAAAAGTCTTGTCCTGGTTCTCCAAGTAGTGTTACACCTTTTTTATGTATCTCATTTATTTTTGTTGCAACAGTATTTACAAACTTATCTAGTCTGTTTTTTACACTTGGTATTATTGAAGAGTAAGTTTCATCTTTGGAATCAAACTCTCCTCTTGACTCAAGTATCCCTTTTAAATATCCTCCACTTATTTCTACTTTTGAATTGTTTGAATTTTTCCAAGTTATCTCAAAAAATGAATTATCAACAGTCTTAGCTTCTATTTCTCTTGCATTCTCTTCACTTACAAGAGATCTTCCACCAATGTATATATCTATTGCACCATTTTGTTTATTGACTGCATTAATATTTATATTTAAAGATAATCTATCTATTAATGCATTTCTTTTATCTCTTAAATCATTTGCCTTTACACCTGTCGCCTCACTTTGAGTTATTAAACCATTTAATTTTGCTATATCTTTTGATATCATATTTATTTCTTCTACTTTATTTGATATCTCTTTATTTAAGTTTACTTGTAAAAGACTTAATTGATTTGACATGTGATTTACTGTCTCCACAAAGGCTATGGCTCTTTCTCTTACCATTCCCCTAACTGTTAAATTATCTGGATCTTTTGACAGTTCATCAAAACTATTCCAAAGTCCATCCATTACTTCACTTAACCCTACATCTGATGGTTCATTCATTATTTCTTCTACTTGTGAAAAAATACTATATCTTGCATCAAAATATCCTTTATTATCAGCTTCATTTCTAAATCGTTGATCTAAAAATCTATCTCTTATTTGTCTTATGTCAGCTATTTTCACACCTGATCCAATTTGACCATTTACTCCCACTACATTTGTATATCCATTAGATGCTTGTATAACATCTTGCCTAACATAGTAAGGGTTATTACTATTTGCTATATTGTGACTGACTGTATCTAATGCTTTTTTATTTGTATATAATCCTGATATTGCTGATGATAATCCTTGAAACAATTTTTTATCCCCTTTCTATGCTTGCTTATTAAAAAAGCTTGCAGTTTGTTCATTTTTCTTACCTTTGCCATATGTTAAATTACTATCTCTATTTGTAAATAAATCTATATTTAAATTTATATAATCAAGTGAATCTTTTATTAGTCTAGAATTAAGTACGTTTTTTTCTTTTATTTTTTCTAATATATTTACTAATTTATTTCTTTTTTCTTCTAATATTTCTTTTTCCTGTCCTTCTATAAATTCTAAAATCTGAGACACATCAAGTTCACTTTTTTCTTTTTTATGAGCAATATTAAAAAGCACTTTTTCTCTCAAATTTTCAAGTTTCACCAATGTTTCAGTTATAGATTGTTCTTCTTTAGTGATTTCATCTAATTTTTTTATATCTCCATCTACTAATACCTGGGTTTTTTCATCTAAATTTTTAAGTAATTTACTATATACTACTACTTCTTCATCTAATACCTTTATTAATACGTCAACTAATTCTTTCATATTACCCTCCATTAGCCTTTTCTCATGTTTATATCTTCTAATATCTTTTGGGCTACTAATTTTGAATCAATATTGTAATTTCCATTTTTCATTTGTGTCTTAATTTTTTCTATTTTTTCTTTTCGAATATCTGGAGAATCCTTTGCCATTTTAACTGCCTTTTGAATCATTTTCCCTTGATCTGATATTATAAATTGATCTTTTTTATCTACTTTTGAACTTTTATCAATATTCGTTTTATTTTTGTTATATGCACTCTGTATTTTATTTATATTATTATTAAATATTTTCATAAAAACACCTCACCTTTGCATCGCTATATATATTATCGGCAAAGTTGAGGTTTAACTTTAATACTATTTATCTTCTGTTTTTTACGTTTAATTTGTTTCCTGTTCTATAACTATTTTGTTTACTATTATCTACATTATCTTTTTTTAGTGCTCCTTTTAATTCTTTTTCTATTTCATTTGCACACTGATTGCAGAACTTTCCAGTTTTTATAGGTTTAGAACATCTTTCACAATCAAGTATCAAATTACTTCCTTCTTTTATCTCAAGCTTTCCTTGTCTTAAAAATTCCAATATCTTCTTTGTAGAAACTCCTGTTGCTTCTGATACTTCTCTAATATCTGCTTTATTATTACTATAAATATATTCACGAACAGTAAAAAACATTTCTTCTTCTTTACGTCTACAGTGATAGCATATATTAAACCCATCATAATTATATATTTTTCCACATTTTTTACAATTTTTTATATTCATTTATTCTCCTCCTTATATATCCCTACCACTTGCTATTGTTATTAGATAAGTTTTTTTAGCATTAGCATCCATTATATTTCTTTTTGCCTCAGTGTATGTAGCTCCTGTAGTTATAATGTCATCTACTATAAGTACATTTTTATCAGCAAATATTTCTTTATCTATTATTTTAAATGCTCTCCTTATATTTACCCGTCTAAAAGATTTTGATAATCCTGATTGAGATTTTGTCTTTTTAAATTTGACTAAATTTCTAGTATCTAATTCTATATTTAACTTTTCTGAAAGATACTTTGCAAGTAATTCTGACTGATTAAATCCTCTTTTAGACTTTTTTCTCCTTGTCATTGGAATAGGCACTATTAAATCAATATCATTTATATTTCGTTTTATGAATTCTTCTAACAATAATGGTCCTAGCATTTTATATAAATAAGGATTTTTACCATATTTATATTTAAATATTATTTCTCTTATACCATCTGTATAACGAAGAGGACAAACTATATCTTCTGATATTGTTTGTTCTAGAAACTCCAATTTATCTCTACATTCAATACATAAATGATTCTTGATAGCATCTTCATATTCATCACATATAAAGCATATATTTTTTTCTGGATAAATAAGCTCTGATATTCTATCTAATATTTTCATATTTAACCTCTCATATATACATTAAACATATCATTCAATCTTTTAGATAACCCTGAATATCTTGTGGTAATTTTATTATTTTTTATCATCATAGCTAAATATCTTTCCATTCCTACAAGTACTACTAATTCTTTAGCACGTGTTATTCCTGTATATAGTAAATTCCTTGTAAGAAGCATTGGTGGACCCCAGAGTATTGGAATTATAACTACTGGAAACTCTGAACCTTGAGATTTATGAATTGTAGTAGCATATGCAAGTCTAAGTTCATCTAATCCACTAAATGGATATACTACTACTCTTTTGTCATCAAATTCTACTATTAATTCTGATTCCTCATGATCAATTTTTGTTATAATTCCTAAATCACCATTAAAAACTCCTTTTCCTTTTTCTACTGACTTACCATTTTCTATTATCTCCCACTCGCTATTATAATTATTTTTTATTTGCATTACTTTATCGCCTACTCTAAATATAGTATCGGCTATTTTTCTTTCAGCTTTAATTTTAGATTTAGGATTTAACATAGCCTGCAAACTATTATTTAATGAATTTACTCCTGCATCTCCTTTTTTCATTGGGGATAGTACTTGGATATCTTTTATTGGATCATATCCATTAAACTTCCTAAGTCTTCTATAGGCTAGTTCAAGTATGGTATCTACTATTTGAGAAGGATTATTTCTTTTCATAAAAAAGAAATCTTTGTCTTTTTTATTTAAATGAGGATATTCTCCTTTATTTATTCTATGAGCATTTACTACTATCATACTTTCCTTTGCTTGTCTAAATATTTCATCTAATTCTACTATTTTTATAAGTTTTGAATCTATTATATCTCTAAGTACATTTCCCGCTCCAACTGATGGCAACTGATCTACATCACCTACAAGTATAAGTCTAGTTCCTGGCATAATTGCCTTTAATAAATGATTCATTAAAAGTATATCTACCATTGATACTTCGTCTATTATAACTACGTCACTTTCCATAGGAGTACCATCATCTACTCCAAATGCCATCCCTATTTCTTCATCTACAAATGAATATTCAAGTAATCTATGAATAGTTTTAGCTTCTTTTCCTGTAGCTTCACTCATTCTTTTAGCTGCTCTTCCAGTAGGTGCTCCAAGGGTTACTTTTAAATCTTTTTTCTCAAATATTTTTATTATGCTATTTATTGTAGTAGTTTTTCCTGTTCCAGGACCACCTGTAACTACTAAAACTCCATTATCTATAGATTGTTCTATAGCTTCTTTTTGTCTACCAGCTAGTTTTATACCTTCTTCATTTTCTATTTCATTTATTTGATTATCTACATCTATATCTAAATCATTTAATTCCACATTTGAAAGTTCTATTAATTTTTTACTTACATTTGCTTCTGCTGTATAAAAAGGTATAGAATATACCACTATTTCTCCGTCTATGTTTTCAAGCTTTATATTATTGTCAATAGCCATTTGAGTTATTCCATTGTCTATTATCTCTTCATCTATGGAAAGCACTTCTTTTGACTTATTAACAAGTGTTTCCTTTGGCATATATGTATGACCTTCAGTGGTAAACTTCATAATTGCAAATTTTATCCCTGCTCTTATTCTATAAACAGAGTCAAAAGCTATACCCATTTCCATAGCTATTTTATCTGCCATTTTAAACCCTATGCCAAATACTTCTTCTGATAATCTATATGGATTCTCCTTTACCTTCTGTATTGTCTTATTTCCATATTTTTTATATATTCTTACTCCAAATTTTGAACTAATTCCATATTGTTGTAAAAATAACATAACATCACGAAGTTCTCTTTGTTCACTAAAAGATTCTGCGATCTTTTTAACTTTTTTACTTCCTATTCCTTCCACTTCTTTTAACTTTTGTGGATCATATTGAATTACATCTAAACTATTTTCTCCAAATTTCTCAACTATCTTTTCTGCAGTTTTAGGGCCAATACCTGATATTAACCCTGAAGCTAAATAATTAATTATTCCATTAAGTGTAGCAGGTACTACAGGTTCATAATTTTCTACTTTTAATTGCTGACCAAAAGTTTTATGATGCTCCCAATTTCCTTCTACTTTTATAGTTTCTCCTATATTTAATATAGGAATATATCCCACTATTGTAATTATATCATCTTCAGTTTCAAGTATTGCAACGATATATCCATTTGAATCATTTTTAAATATTATTTCTTCTACTGAACCTTTTATAGATATCAATTTAAAACCCTCCGAACATTCTTATCTATACATTATAACATAATAAAAAGTCATAGTCTTTTTTTAATATCAACAAGTTCTCTAATTAAAAGTGCAATATCTTCCTTAGTTGCAGGAGTGTTGTAGTTTACATTTTGTTCTTTTATATGTGAATCCAACTTTTCTTTATAGGATTGTTTTACTAGTTTCCCATCGTTTATATGTTTTATTATTGTTCTTTCAGTATTTAACACTTTTATTTCTCTTTCTGTAATAAATTTTATGTAAATATCTTCATCTTTTTTCAAAATATCTTCTATATATTTTAAATTAAAATAACCTATTGAGCCATCATTTTTAGATATAGGTTTTCTCGTTTTCATAGGTATCAATATATCTCTTTTTGTAAGGGGTATTGGTACCATATTTTTTGATTCTATAATTTTTCCATATTCATTTCTTACTTTTCTTAAATCTAATGTGAAATATCCAGCTATGGATTTTAGAACCCTGATAGTTCTAGAATAAATAAACATGTCCTCTTTATTCTCAATAATTATTTTTGTGGAATTTCCTTTTGTGTCTAAATAAATTGGAAGTATTGCTATAATCTTATTTATTAGTATCTTATCAATCTCTATCATTTATATCTCCCCTTATTGTTATATTAAAAACATTATATCACCGAACACTTGTTCTTGTAAATGCTTTTCTAAGAATTTGTATATTTGTTTTATATTTAGGAAAGAATAATCATATATATAGGAAAGAGGTGGCACAAATTAAAAACAATATATTAGTGTTATTATTCTTTTTAGTTTTACTTTTAATTGCAGCATGTGGCCTTATTATAGGAGAGCGGAATAGTCAAACAAAAGAGGAAAGTCATAAGACTTCCTCTTTTGTTTTTGATATTATAGCCTTTGTAAGTTGGTTTATACTAGAAGTAATATCTGTAAGTTTGCTTTCTATTCTAACTAAAAGAAATACAGATACAACTATAGGAAAACCTAAATTTGCAATTTGACTAAATATTATCTCCATTTTAAATTACCTCTCTTTTAATTTAATTGATTGTAAAAAAGGGTAGACTTTAGTCCACCCTTTAGATTAAACTGAAAAATCTTGTATTTGTGTTGTAATTATTCTAGCTCCAGCTATAGATACTAAATCTCCTCCAGTTGTTTCAAATATATTTTGGGTTATAATGTTATTCATCGCTGAAGTTATTTCTACTTCTGTTAAATCTTCTCTTGGATCATCTAAGGATATTCTAGTTTTTCTATCCATTGTATTTTTAAATATTAACTCTAGTTTTTTGCTCAACATATTCACCTCCAATCTTTATACTCTACTTTTAATGAATTAAACCATTTCAATTTCTTTTTCATCAATTCTCTTTACTGCTGTAAGTGGTAACTGTTGTAGTCCTGTTATTGAAACCATACTGTCATAAATTCCTTCATCAGTTGCATCTGTTTTAACTGATGAAAGTGTTTTAGATTTTATAATTTCTTTGCCATTTTCATCTAAACCATTTTGAAGCTCTAATTTTACTTTACTTGATTTTAGTATTGTATTTACTGCCATGATTATCACCTCCTCTCTTGCCTACAATACAAATATAGAAGTGATAATTAGTTTTTACTATATAATTTTTTTAATTTTTCTAATGCATTCTTTTTTGTATTTATAACTGTTCTATAGGAAATTCCTAATCTATCTGATATATCATTTATATTAACTCTTCTTAAATAAAACATAACTATTATTTGTTTTTGACGTATAGTTAATTTTTCTATATTTTTAATCAATTCATCATTTAATTCCCTATATAAATATTCCTTCTCTATATCAGTTTCTGATTCTAATGTATCAATCAAACTTATATTGCTATCTTTTGATGAAATTTTTTTATCTAGAGATAATACATATTTTTTAGATTTAAGCTTATCTAAATAATGATATCTCAAAATAGTATTTATATATCCAGAAAAATAAACTCCTTTTGAAAAGTCAAATTTATCTATTCCTTTTAAAATCACCTCATATCCTTCACTAATTAAATCATCTATTTCTTCTTTTTCAAAATAATATCTTTTTATTTGAGCTAAAATGAGAGGTTTATAACTTTTTAATAGCTCCATCTTTGCTTCTTTTTCGCCTAATTTTGCTTTTTTTACTAAATCATCTATTTTACCATACATATTCATCCCTCATACTGATGAGTACTCATCTTGATTACCGGTTAAATATATAATACATTTTAATTTTAAAATTGCTTAATAGTGACTTTAATGAAATCACACACAATAAAAAAAGCCCACTACCGAACTAATGTTCTTAAGCAGGCTTTCAAGGGGATTTTTATATTAAATTGAGGGAGTTTTCAAAAATGCTTCATTTTAAATATTCTATTTTTATTTCATAATCATCTTTTAAAACATCTATCATATCCATTATTTTAGTATTTTCTTCTTCTATACATATTGTAATAGGACTAAATCTATCCTTTATACTCAGTATTGTATATTCTAAACTCTTCTCATTTTTTACTACTATTTTTATAGGGTGAGTATTTTTTGGAATATTAAATCCTATATATATATTTCTTATGAATTCTATTACACCATATATAAAAAACACATAAACAAAGACATATAATACATAAATCATTTTCTCACCCCTATAATGGATTGATTTATTATATATTATATGTCTTAATATTAATTCTTGTTACTTATTTAATCCTTCTTTTTTTAATATCTCTTTTTTGTCTGTTTTTTCCCAAGGTAAATCAATATCAGTTCTTCCAAAATGTCCATATGCTGCCGTTTGACGATATATTGGTCTTCTTAAATCTAAATTCTTTATAATAGCTGCAGGTCTAAGATCAAAATGTTTTCTAATTAACTTTTCTATTTTTTCTTCTTCTATCTTACCTGTTCCGAAAGTATCTACCATTATAGATACAGGTTCTGCTACCCCTATTGCATATGCAAGTTGTACTTCACATTTTTTGGCAAGATTTGCTGCTACTACATTTTTAGCTACATATCTTGCAGCATATGATGCCGATCTATCTACTTTCGTAGCATCTTTACCTGAAAATGCTCCTCCACCATGACGAGAATAACCTCCATAAGTGTCTACAATTATCTTTCTTCCAGTAAGTCCTGCATCACCTTGTGGTCCACCTATTACAAATCTTCCTGTTGGATTAATAAAATATTTAGTTTCATCATCTAGTAATTCATTTGGCACTACTTCTCTTATTACAAATTCTATTAAATCCTTTTCTATAGTTTCTAAGTCTACTTCTGAACTATGTTGAGTAGATATAACTATAGTATCTACTCTTACAGGTTTGTCATCATTATATTCTATTGTAACTTGAGTTTTTCCATCTGGACGAAGATAATCTAATCTTCCATTCTTTCTAACTTCAGAAAGTCTTTTAGCTAATTTATGAGCAAGTGAAATAGGTAGTGGCATTAATTCTTCTGTTTCATCACAAGCAAAACCAAACATAATACCTTGATCTCCTGCACCTGTATGAGGTAGTTCTTCTCCATTTTCTCCTTTTCTCTTTTCAAGAGATTCATTTACACCCATAGCAATATCAGGAGATTGTTCATCAATAGAAGTAAGTACAGCACAAGTTTCAGAGTCAAATCCATATTTTGCACGAGTATATCCTATCTCTTCAACTGTTTTTCTAACTACTTTTGGAATATCTACATAAGTATTTGTAGTTATTTCACCAGATACAAGTACGAGACCAGTAGTTACAGTAGTTTCACAAGCAACCCTAGCATTTGGATCATCTTTTAATATAGCATCTAAAATTGAATCTGATATCTGATCACAAACTTTGTCAGGATGTCCTTCAGTAACAGACTCTGACGTAAAAAGCCATTTTCTCATTTTTTTCCCTCCTAATTAAAAAAACCTCTTCTAAAAGAAGAGGTATAATTTCACATTTTCCTCATCTTCCAAAGCTTTTGCTTTGTAGGATTTAGCACCGATTTTTCACCGGTTGCCGGGTTTCATAGGGCCTATCCCTCCACCACTCTTGATAAGGCAATCAAGAATTATTAAATTAACATATAAATATTAACATATAATTTATTATTAGTCAATTAATTTTTATTATACAAGTACCATTACTCCTATTGAACTTAATATATACATTATAACCCCTGCTGTAATTACACCAGCTACAATTGTTGGAAATGCAAATTTAAATCTTATATTAAATAAAGATGCTGCTAAAGAACCAGTATAAGCTCCAGTAGTAGGAAGTGGTACTGCCACAAGTAAATATAATCCTAGTAAAGTATATTTTTTCATTCTTTTACTTCTTCTAAGAGTTCTATTTTCTATCCATTCTATAATCCTATCAAACTTATCATACCTTCTTAAAAATTTAAATATTGGTTTTAACAGTAAAAGTAAAAATGGAATAGGTAATATGTTACCTATTATAGATAATATAGTACTTTGAATTGGTGTAAACCCCATACTTACACCAAGTGGTATTGCACCTCTAAGTTCAAATATAGGTGTAGCACCAACTATTATAACCGCTAGTTCCCTTTTTAATAAATCAATTAATTCCCACATAAAATTCTCCTTATAAATTATTCAAATATTATTATACACTATAGAATGTTTAGAATAAACTATTTTAATCATAATTTAAGATTTTCTTAAGAAATAGAATAAAATAAACAAGATAGATCAAACGCTCTATCTTGCTTATTTTATTTCTTTCTATAATATAGACTTATCATTCTGTCTAATCTCTCACTTAATTTTAATATTTCTCTTCTACTTTTTTCCTCCATTATGGCTTGGTGAAGCCTATATCTTAATACCTCTATTTCTTCTTTCAAATTTTTATTCTCATCTATAAATGATACTACCATTTATCCCACTCCTAACCTTGTTAAAGCATTTAATATGCTAACTCAATTAACCCCCCTGTAAATAAAAAGTTATATTTATATATACCCCATATATATTCAAAAAACATCTTTCTATGTTAAATATATATTACGAAATTACCTTATTTTTCAAAAGTATATCTATTCCAAATCGGTCAATAATAATATAAGACTGGAGGAATATATATGAATATAAAAAGGATTTTTTATACGTTTATAATATTATTTTTCACTTTTATTTCTGTATCATTAATGATATATGACAAAATAGAGCTATCAAAAAATCATCATATTAATTATAATGGAATACATAAAATTAAATTACCTCAAAATTTAAAACAAAATACAGAGAAAATAAAACAAGAAAGTGAAATAGAAAAAATAAAAGAAAATACTAAAAAAAAAGAAAATGAACCAACACAAATAAATATTGAAGATAATAATACTGAAACTTTTTCAAAAAATATAATTAGGAAAAAAGATGAATTATTATCTCATATAGAATTTAGTACAGACTACGATAAAAAAACTCAAGAATTTCTTATAAATCAATTGAAACAAGGTATAAAAAGAGCAAAATTAAATCAATTTGAACATAGATTATCAGGAGATAACACTATTAAAGATTTAAATATAAAAGAAATTCAAAATAATTTATCTAAAGAAGATAAAAATACATTAAATAAAATAATAGATAAGTTAGGAACTATAAATAGCATAAAACTTATAAAGATATTAGAAAATGGTTTAACTTCTAAAGAGCAAAAAGAAATACATGACTTATTTAAGGAAAAACTATCTGAAGATGAAATCATATCATTAAATGATATATTAGGTAGATTTATTGATTAAAGGGACTTTTATCCCTTTAATCAAATATCTTTTATTTTACTACAATTCCTCTAATACTTTTTACTTTATGATATATTTGTTGCTTTTGGTTTTTATTCCTTGTTTTAATTATTATAGGGATCTTTGATATTTTATCATACATATAATTTAAAGTATCCTGCAATATTAAATAATCTATATCAAATGTTATGTTTATAAGTTTCACATATTGTATAATAGAATTTAATTCAGCTTTAAAATTTAATTTATTTATTGAAGTAAATCTATAAAATTTATTTATATCAATTGATAATCTTAAACTTGTTGAATCCATTATATTTTTAATTTTATTTGAATTTTCAAATAAACTATAGTCTTCTAAATGTATAAGTATTGGCATTTCATACTTGTAAGCTAAGTCTTCTAATTCAACTATTGTTTGATCAATTAATGATTTATCTATATCAGTTATTAAATGAGATACTAAGTTTACTACTACATGTTCAGTTGGAAGTGACTTAGCCATACTTAAATTCTCTTCTAATATTTCCATAGTAGCATCTCTAAGTCTCTTTTCATTACTTAAAAAGAAAATCATTTCTGGATTATTTTGATTAAATACTGGAAACATATAACTTATTTTTAGAGGATGCTCCTGACAAACTTTTAAAAGCGATGTAATATCTTTTGCACTAGAAAATTTATTAGAAATTTGTATCCAATTTATATTATTTTGTAGGACAAAATTCAAATCCATATGGTCGACGGATATCCCAAGATGTCTATTCATTTTAATCCTCCCTAGTTGACATAATTCTGATAAATTTGAATTGTGATTAAAGCATATTTAGTATACATTATATACCCTAAGAGGGGGATTTGTATACAATATTTTAAATATTTAACTACAATTTTATCCAACAACATTCGACATTTTTCTAAATATATAATGATTTATAATAAGTTTTATGGTATTATTTTAATATAATACAGTTATTTTAATAAATATGGGGGCAAAAGATGTATATGAATAAATATACTTTAATTTTAATCGTTTCAACTTCTTTAATATTTACTTTTGGATGCAGCAATAAAAATTCAGAAGAAAATGTAAAAACTAAGGAAGATAATCAAGTTAATGAACAGCAAATTGTAGAAGAACAACAACAAGTAAATCCTTTATATGATACAGAAAATTTAGTACAATCTAATATGAAAATATTCTTAAATGATAATCTTCTAGACTTAAGTAATACCATAGCAAAAAAACCTTTGAAAAATGATAAAGGAAATATATTACTTCCATTTATATCTTCATATAAATTATTAGATTTTGAAATAGAATTAAATGAAACAGAAGAAGATTTAAGCATTACTGCAATAAATAATTCAACTAAAATATATGTGGCTATAAATAAAGATAAAAATATTAAATCTATTTCTATAAATGATAAAGATTTAAGTGGTGACAGTATTCTAATGTATTTATTAGAAGATCAAAATAAGAAAAATTCAGAACTACTAATCCCCTTTGAATTTATAGCTAAATCTCTTAATACTACTATTGTAGAAGGTAATGAAAAAGATTCTCTAGTATTACACACTAATGATTTTACAAAAAAGCAAGAAAAAATTATAGAAGAAGATAAATTAGAAGACATATTTAGTGATATTGGAATAGGAATTGGCGATTCACTTGATAAAGCTAAAGAAATGTTTGAAGAAGTTGGAGATACAGGAGGCTATCAGGGATCTGACTATTACTCATTTAATAATATAACTATATTTACTGAAATTGGTACAAAAGTAATTACATCAATAGGATTACCTAACTCCACTTACTCTATAGATGAAATTAAACCTGGAGATAGTATAAAAAAAGTTTATGATAAATATGGTAAAAGAAAACCAGTTGAATTTGAAGGAATAACAAGTGTAATATATGAAAATATAAAAGGATATAAAATAGAATATTCATTGAAAAGTGATAATAAAACAATAAGTTTTATTACTATAAGTGAATAAACTTCAAGAGTTCTAGCACTCTTGAAGTTTATTTTATTATTTATCTGCAGGATATATTACTCCCATTTGTTTTCTTGATTCTTCTAATATATTCATAACTATTCTTGATTTTTCAAATGAATTTATATCCGATTGATTTTTTCCCTTTTTTATTAAATCTATAAATTCTGTCGCTTCATAATACATGTTTGGTTTATCCTGTTCTATAGATAAATCCTCTTCTCTACCATCTCTATATATTATTTTAATATTCTTAGGAGTAGGTATCTTATCTATTATCATTGTTCCATCTTCTCCTTGTATTTCACTAGGAGCATATGAGTCTGTTATTTTTGAATGAATTATTAATGCTTCCATATCTTCATAATTAAGTACTACATTACCTTCACCATCTACTCCAGATTCTAATATTACTCCATTTGCATTGATTTTCTCAGGTTTTCCAAACAATTGTACTAAAGGATATATACAGTATACCCCTATATCCATAAGAGAGCCATTTGAAAATTTAGGATTAAACGTATTTGGATTTTCTCCTCTTTTATATGGATCATACCTTGAAGAATACTGACAATAATTCCCTACATATCTTCTAACTTTACCTATTTTATGTAAATTTTCTTTTATTACATTAAAATTAGGCAAAAATGAAGAAACCATTCCTTCCATTAGTAACTTATCATTTTTTTCTGCAACCCTTATCATAGCTTCTAATTCATTTAAGTTTGATGCTATAGGTTTTTCACAAAATACATGCTTTTTATTTTCTAGAAATAAAATAGAATATTTAGCATGGTATGAGTTTGGGCTTGCTATATAAACTGCATCTATATCATCTGATTTTGCCATTTCTTCTATATCTGTATAAATATTTTTTACATCATATTTTTCAGCAAATTCATAAGCCTTTTTTTCTGTTCTTGAATATACTGCATTTAATTTAAATTCTTTATTTATATTAGCTGATTTCAAAAACTCATCTGTAATCCAACTAGTACCTACTGTTCCAAATCGTATCACTAAATCATCCCCTTATATATTTTTATATTTAAATTATATCATAATAAATTATCCCCTAAAAAACTTATCTTAAGTTTTTAGGGGATATATTTTATTTATTCTGTTTAAATTTTAAATTTAATATTTCATTACTCTTTATTCTCTTTATATAAATAGTATTTTTAATTATTTTAAGATTTTTATTAGTATTTATATTTTCTTCTTTCAAATTAACTAAATTAACATCACTAAACTTTTCTCCATCGTATTCAATTTCCACATCATTTATATTTTCATTAAGACTGTTATAAATACGTAATACTATTCCTTCATCACTTTCTGCTTTTTTAATAGCACTTGTACCTAATAATGGATTTTTTATTTTAATTGGATAGTAAGTATCTGATAAACCCTTATTTTTATATTCAATATTTTGTAACTGGCTATAGTGAAGTGGATATACATAGTTTTCAGCATTAATATTCATTTCATTTATACTATTTATAGGGCAAATAGAATATTCCATTTCAAATTTTCCTATCATATTACTCTTTGGAGTCTTTACATGTAATCCTGACCTTCTCCCAGGTCTATTAACTAAATCCTGTTTCCCCATATAGCTAGTTCCACATAACAATGTTAATGCTATTTTAGGTTTACCTTCATCTAATATTTCATATTGAGGTAAGCCTCTATTAATTACTTGTAACCCATTTTTACCATCAAATACTCCTACAAATTTATGCTGATTATATATTGGGTAATACTTTTCTTGCCAATTTTCCTTTCTCCAATATTCTACTTGTTTTAAATAATTTTCTCTTTCCATAACTCCAAATTGCTGATCTACATAGTGGATATTTGACTCAATATTTCCATCAAATAATACTTGTATTCTATGATCTTTAATATTATTATTAATTACAGTTTTTATATCTAATCTCTTACTATTTTTATAAATAGTTATAAAAGATTCTATAACTGTATTTTCCTTTTTCTCAGATCTATATTCATTATAAGTATTAATAGGGAAATTTAATGAATAAGTTATTTTTATTTGAGATTGAATATGCCCCTCATATATCTTTTCTATTTTTGCTATTTGTCCTTTAGAATAGATAACCTCATCTTTTACAGGAGGAGAGTAATCATATTCATCACCAGCATTTCCACCTTCTTTGAATATGTGTTGATTATAATAAGTTTTATCATTTTCTTTATCTAATACATCTAAACTTCCATCTTTATTTATATTTATTTTAATATATTCATTTTCAAGAGTATTGTCATTTACTATTAAACTTTTTTCATTATTATTGTTAAACTTAACTTCATTGATATAATAAGTTTTATAACCAAACCCTTCAATTTCAGGAGTAAAACTAAATTTAACTTTATAATATTCTTTAGATTCATTTTTACCTACAAAATGACTTTCTATCATATAATCATTTAAATCTACTTTTTCAGTTCTTAATAGTTGATGATCACATTCTAAACCTTTATCATCCTTTAATATAAATTTAGTAGATTCTAATAATGCTTCTATTACCAATGTATCTTTTCTTGAATTAATTATTGTATTAAATACAGTTATTGGTATTCCTTTGTCACTTTGAAAATTTATATTAGATAAAATTTCATTTGTTTTTTCTTCTATAATAGTGGTACCTATTTGATTTGATTTATTATATCTCATTTCCATTTCATCATGTGTAATATCAGTACATACATTTCCTATAGAATCATGTGCTTGATTTTGAATTATATTTTTCCATCCATGATTTATCAAAGAATTATTATAATAAGAACCATATAATGTTCCTATAGAAGATAATGGTTCTACATATTTTTCATATAATCTTTGTGATATAAAATTTTGTCCTTTTATATCAAGACGAGTAGAGCCAATACTTGCGTGTACTCTCATGAATTTGCCTTTTCTAAATTCACCTTTATAAGTTTCAAAATCCATACTAGTTTTTTTAACATCTTTAATATAATCTTCTAATGTTGAAAATATAAATTTATATCCTTCTGAACCATACTTTTCATTCAAATCTTTAATAATTATAGGTAAATCTTTATTTGGTTCTCTTTGATCATAACCACATAACATGAGTATTTGCCCAGTATGTGTCATATCTTTTTGTGCTTTAATGTTAGTTTCTACTACATTTTTACTTTCATCCATTTTTAATGATAACCATTTGGCATTTTCATATCCTAAAGGTAAATAATGACCTAAAACCTTAGTTTCATCTAGTCCTTCCCAATAAAATTCCTTTTCATTTATATCTTCATCTGATATTCCTCTCCATATAACTGCATCATTAATATCAAATCCCTTTAAAACTTGAGGAATCTGTGCAGATTGTCCAAATGAATCAGGTAAATACCCTATATTCATTACAGAACCAAATTCTTCTGCGATATTAATGCCTATGAGTAAATTCCTTATAAGTGATTCCCCGCTTGGAATAAATTCATCTGGTTGTATATACCATGGCCCTACAATTATTCTTTTTTGTTCTATAAGTTCCTTTAACCTTTCTTTATTTTCAGGCCTTATTTCTAGATAATCTTCTAATATTATAGTTTGTCCATCAAACATAAAAGATAAATAGTTTTCATTGTTTTCTAGTAAGTCAATTAAGTCATCCATAACTCTAATCAGTTTAACTCTATATTCTTCAAATGTTTTATGCCATTCTCTATCCCAATGTGTATGTGATACTATATGAAATTTCAATTTTAAACCTCCTATTTTAAATCCACCCTCTATATTTAGAGGATGGATCATATTTTATCCCATTAAATTAAATTCTGCTCCTTCTTGATCTTTTTCTATATCAGATTCTTTTCTTAAAAATGCTACTGATAATGCAATTATTACTACTCCTACAATAAACCCTATTAGCCAACTAATTGGATTATTAACTAAAGGTAATGCCCAGATTCCAATAGCTGCTGGTATTGTAGATGATGCTCCTAATACTAATGATACAGCTGCTCCTATACCTGTACCAATTACAATAGATGGTATTACTTTAAATGGGGTAGTTACTGCATAGGGTATAGCACCTTCTGAAATTCCTAAAGAACCCATAAATGCTGCAGGTATAGCATTTGCTTTTTCTGCTTTAGTAAATTTATTAGGTTTAATTGCTGTAGCAATTGCAAGGCCTATAGGTGGTGCCATTATTCCTACCCATGCTGCTGCCATTGGTTCATATATACCTTCTGCTAAAGTTGCATATGCAAATGCTAATGCAACCTTATTTACAGGTCCACCCATATCAAATGCCATCATAGCTCCTATTATAAATCCTAAAATTGCTAAATTTGCTCCTTTTAATGATACTAACCAATTTTCAAGTCCAGTCATAGCTGGTGTTAATGGTATTGATATTAAATACATAACTACTGCTGTTAATGCTACACCTAAAACTGGAATTATCATAATAGGCTTTATTACTGCTAAACTTTTATGAATTGGTATTTTCTTTAATCTATTTACTATCCACCCAGCAAAAAAGCCAATTAATATACCACCAATATACCCAGTACCTAATTCTCTTGCCATAACTCCACCTACAAAACCTACTGTAATTCCTGGTCTATCTGCTATAGAATATGCAATAAATCCAGCTATTGCAGGTACCATTAATTGAAGAGACCATACTCCTATATTCACTAATTTTTCAGCAATAAACCCTTCTTCTCCCAATATAATTCCAATTGATAATAATATACCTCCTGCTACAACAAAAGGAATCATATATGAAACCCCTGTCATTAAATGTCTTTTAAATTTATCCATGATTTCATCTCCTTATCATTTTACTTTTGACTCTGCTTTTTCTATTACTTTTTTAGCATTTTTAAGTACTTTTTTAGTAGATACTTCTATTTTTGTTAAATTATCAAACCTATTCATCTTTCCTATATGAGCATCAATTGCAAGGATAGCTACATCAGCTTCATTTATTGCATCTACCGGTAACTCGTCTTCTATCCCCATAGCTCCCTGTGTCTCTACTTTTATGTTATGTCCTAATTCCTTTGCAGCATCCTCTAATGCTTTTTTTGCCATAAATGTATGAGCTACTCCTGATGGACATGCTGTAACTGCTACTATTTTCATATTGCATCTTCCTTTCTTCCTTTTATTTAAAAATATTTTCCATTAATTTTAATACTTCTTCATCACTCTGAGCATTTTTTAAATCTTGTCTAAAATCTTCTTCCATTAATTTCATTGATAATTTTGATATTATTTTAAGATGTGTATTATTGCCTTCTTTTTCTGGTACTGCAAGACCAATTACTAAATCTACAGGCTTACCATCTAAAGATTCCCAATCTATAGGTTTAGATAACTTCAATATAACTATAGTTGGTTTTATTACTGCCTTTGTTTTTGCATGAGGTATAGCTATTCCATATCCTACACCTGTAGTAAATTCCTCCTCCCTTTCTAATATTTTTTCATAATATAAATCTTTTGAGTCTAATCTATTATCTAAGTTTACAATTCTTACAATTTCTTGTAACACTTCTTGTTTAGTTGTTCCATGAAATTTTCTATTGATTAAATTCTCATTTATTAATTCAGTTAAACTTAGTTCCATTTATTCTGCTCCTCCTTTTCTATTGTGAATTTACTATAAAATTCTTTAAAACTTTTTGAATTTATCAATTGAGATACATGAGCAGATGACTTTGTTGCCTTGTATATTGTATTAAATAATTTTTCAAAAGAATTTGTCATATTTTTAGATAAAACTAAAATTAATACTAATTGCACTTTCCTATCCTCTTCCCATTCAATAGCGTTTTTCAATATACCAACACAAACTGAAGATTTGATATTAGTAGCTTTTAGAGGATGCGGGATAGCTATTAAATTACCGATTGCTGTAGAAGATACTTCTTCTCTTTGAAATATGGATTCTTGAATATCACTATTTATATATCCTTCAAAAGTCATCTTGTTAGTTAAAAATTTAATCACATCGGTTTTATTTTTGAAATCTAAATTTGTGAAAAATAAATCTTCTTTTAAAAAATTTTTTAAACTCTTTTGTGATCGTGTATATTTATATGAATTTTCTATTTTATTTCTTATATATATTAAATCTTCATCATCTAATATTGTTTTAACTAAAATGACAGGTATACCAATTTCTTCTTGTATAGGTATAGTAGTGAGAATTATATCAGGTTTTATATTTTTAACTTTATCTAACTCATGCAACGGATATGTTCCTATGAAATTTGCATTTATACTAAGTGAATTTTTAAATTTTGCTAATAATAGATTCGCAGTTCCCATACCCGAAGAACAAATGATAGCTATATTTTTTGTTTTTTGATTATATCTTTTTTTCCTCTCTAAAGCTCCACCAAAATGCATAGCTATATAGCCAATTTCATCTTCATTTATTACGTAATTAGTTTCTTTTTTGATAACATTTGTAGCAATAATCCCAATTTGAAAGGCTAAAGGATATTTGTTTTTTATATCATTTATTAATGGATTTCTAATATTCATATTATACTTTGCTCTATGGAGTGTTGGTTTTAGATGTAATGCTAAATTATATATCAATTTATTGTCATTATTGAAATCCATATTTAATTTATTTTTTATTTCATTTATTATTTTAGAAATTAGAATTTTAATTTGATCATCTATTAAGTGAAGTAATTCTTTTTCTTCATCTTTTTCTAATAATTTACTCCCTAGCAAATGCATAGTTATATAACATGTTTCTGATTCTGGTATATTAACTTTGAAAATACCTTCTAATATCTTAACTATATTTTCTGCTATATAATATTCTTTTTCATTTTTCAATTTTTCGATTTTTTTGTCTTCTAATGGTACAAACTTACCTAATATTATTCTTTCTAAAGCTATAGCAATATGAATTATAAGATTATTAAAAGCAATATCAGCTAAGTAAAATTCTTGCTGAACTAATTCTTTTTGTAATATATTTTCAATAAACTTCCAATCTACCTTATTAAATTTTGAAATTTTACTATTATAACTGTCAGAAAGCATATCCTTATTTATATTTTCTCTATTTAAGACATATTGAGAAATACAAAATCTTTTATCAATTTCTTTTCCTTCAATCATTATCCCTTTATTTTCTTTAACAATTATTTTCAAACTATAATCTTTGAGGGTTGATTTCACTGCTTTTAAATCATTCTTTATAGTGGATAAACTGACATATAGTTCATCACTTAATTTTTCAAGTGTTATAGGTATATTGGTAGATAATAACCTTTTTATAATATATACTATCCTTTGATGAGGAAAATCCGGTATAGTAGTTAATTCTAATTCTTCTCTAGTAGAAACATCTTTTAATAATTCTTTACATTGCTTTTTATTACTTATATCTAATTTACTTCCTTTTCCTTTTACTGAAATGATTTTTATATCATATGGAATTAAAAACTCATTTAATTCTTTTATATCACTTCTAATAGTTCTAGATGATACTCCTATGAGCTTCGCTAAATAAGCACTTGTTAAATATTCATTTGAGTTTATGAACTTATCTAATATTTTATTTAGACGAGTACTTAATAATTTTTCCATATTATTTCCTCCTCTTAACTTAATTATATGTATACTGTTTAAATATAGATAGACATTATATTTCCTGTATACAAAGGAAATTGTTAATTAATTCTGATAAATCAAAAAAGAGTGAGGTATTAACCCCACACTTTTATAGTTCATTTGATTTTTCTTTACACATAAGAATAAATGATCTCCATATCTCCTTCTAATATAAACTCTCCATGATTATATGGAATTATAAAATGATCTCCTTTTTCTATACTTATTCCATCAATATTACCTTTACCTTTTAATACACTCATTATCATAAAAGGCTTGTCTTGATTCATAGTTAAATTACTATTTATATCTAATTTATATACTGAAAAATACTCTGTTTCTATTAAGTTCTCTATTATATTATTATTTATTTTTTCTATTGTGCAGTTATTGTTAGCATCTTCATGAGGTATTTTAGTTACATCTATACTTTTTTCGATATGAAGTTCCCTAGGTTTTCCATCCTGTAGTCTATCATAGTCATATAATCTATAGGTTATATCACTTGACTGCTGGGTTTCAAGTATCATAGTTCCACTACCTATTGCATGAACTGTTCCTGCTGGTATGTAAAAAAAATCTCCGGGCTTTATTTTAACTCTTCTAAGAAGTTTGTCCCAACTACCTTCATCTATTATTTCTCTCATTTCTTCTTTTGTATTTGCATTATGTCCTAATACAAGTTCTGAATCTTCATCACAATCAATTATATACCAACATTCAGTTTTTCCTAAGCTGTCTTCATGTTCTTTTGCATATTTATCATTTGGATGAACTTGTACACTAAGGTCTGTATTTGCATCTATTATTTTTGTAAGAAGTGGAAACTCATTACCTTTTATATTACCAAATAATTCTCTTTTATTTTCCCAAAGCCAACTTAACTTTTTCCCCTGATATTCTCCATTTTCAACTATTGAATCACCATTTGGATGAGCACTTACTGCCCAGTATTCTCCTGTATTATTAGATGGAATATCATAATTAAAATATTCTTTTAATTTATTTCCACCCCATATTTTTTCTTTAAATACACTATCTAAAAATAATATATCACTCATTTTTTCACTCTCCATTTATTGAAAATTACATTTTATTAACCATAGGAACTATACTTATGCTTCAACATTGTATCCATTAACATAGTAGTATATAATTAAATTATAACATAAATACATATTGGAGAAAGGGGTTTAAAATGAAAGTTAAATTAATAGAACCTTTAAATGTTTCACATGAATTAATTAAAGAATTATCAGAACCAATTAAAGCATTAGGACATGAATTTGTCTATTACAATGAAAAAACTACAGACAATGATGAATTAATTGAAAGAAGCAAAGATGCTGATATTATTATGATTGGAAATAATCCTTATCCTAAAGAAGTTATAAAAGAAATGGATAGCTTAAAACTTATAAATGTAGCTTTTACTGGAGTAGATCATGTAGCAGTAGATGATGCAAAGAAAAAAGATATCAAAATTTGTAATGCAGCAGGTTATTCTGATCAAGCAGTTTCAGAACTTGCAATAGGTCTTACTTTAGATATATATAGAAAAATTAGTGATTCAAGTCCTTTAATAGGAAAAGAAATAAAAGATAAAACTGTAGGCATAATAGGTACTGGAAATATTGGAATTAGAACTGCTGAATTATTTAGTGCATTTGGTGCCAAATTAATAGCTTATAGTAGAACTGAAAAAGATGAAGCTAAAGAATTAGGTATAAAATATGTTTCATTAGATGAGCTTTTATCATCAAGTGATATTATTTCAGTTCATTTACCGCTTAATGATAATACAAGAGGATTTTTAAATAAAGAAAAGTTAGAAAAAATAAATGATAATGCTATACTTATAAATTGTGCAAGAGGCCCTATTATTGATAATGAAGCATTAGCTAATTTATTAAATCAAGATAAAATAGCAGGTGCAGGTATAGATGTATTTGATATGGAACCACCTCTTCCAAAAGATTATCCTTTATTATATGCAAAGAATATTGTTTTAACTCCACATATAGCATATTTTACCGAAGAATCTATGATACGAAGAGCTAAAATAGCATTTGATAATACAATTTCCTTTTTAAAAGGTGATCCTAAAAATATAATGAAATGATTTTAAAAATTGGTTAGAAATTTTAAATTTCTAACCAATTTCTTTGTTATCTAAAAATAAACTAACCATTTTAAAATATATTTTATTTAAATTGTGGTAAATATTTTTTATGTGCTTTATACATTTCTCTAAACACTTCATTTGCAACACTATCT